>CAXDMJ010000037.1:0-11439 GCA_963990035.1 uncultured Candidatus Poseidoniales archaeon
CATCTATATGTTCAGGTGAAGTTTCCTTGAGAGGAGGGTCAAATCCCTTCATTACAGATAATGGTGGATATATTCTAGACTGTAGTTTTGGTTCTTCTATTACTGACCCTAAGTCCTTAGAAACCACACTCTTGAGTATTGCTGGAGTCGTAGAAGTAGGACTTTTTGTTGGTATTTGTGATGCTGTAGTCTTAGCTTCAAATGGTGGAGTATTAACTCTAATTAACCAATTAGGACGTCTAAGTTAACTATTACTCTAGCCGTTGTAATTATAGATAGGCGCTAAGTCGCGAGGCTGGGTCTGTAGCTTAGTCAGGTAGAGCGTCCGGCTCTTAACCGGAAGGCCGCGGGTTCGAACCCCGTCAGACCCGCCAACAATTAGCTAGGCGGAAGCAATGTATTTGCTTACCCGTTGTAATTATAGAGGGGTGCTTTGTCGCGAGGCTGGGTCTGTAGCTTAGTCAGGTAGAGCACCGGGCTTTTAACCCGGGGGTCGCGGGTTCGAACCCCGTCAGACCCGCCATGCTAATCACCAATATTTTGGTGCTTTGTATGGCTTAACCCCGGGTATCCCAATTAGTTACTAGGGTGGAATTGATATCCTAGTGGCCTAACGCACAAACACGGAGAATCGATTTACATGGGTAAAGAAATATGGATTAGTGATATTCTTTCTGGAAAATATGATGATCAAGAAGTTGAATTAAAGGGGTGGATACATCGATCACGAGGTTCTAACAAGATTCGTTTTATTGTAATCAGAGATTCTACGGGCCATATTCAGTGTGTTGCTAAGAGAGAACCATTAGGCGATGATTTTTTTGATGAACTAAAGGGCTCATTAATTGAGTCAAGTGTAATTTTGAATGGAATTGTCAAATCTACTGACAGAGAACATGGACATGAAATACAAATCACTAGTGGAATGATTGTTGGGTCCGTTAATCCTGAACGACCATTCCCAATTACTGAATCTGCTATGGCTGAGGCTGATGGTGGAGAAACAGAATTCTTACTGGACAATCGGCACTTGTACCTTCGAACTAGTAGAATGACTACTATGTTGAAAATTCGTTCTTCAGTATTTGGAGCAGTTCATTCCTATTTCCGTAATCGTGATTTCATAGAATACCAAGCTCCTAACTTCGTATCTGGTGCAGTCGAGGGGGGTAGTACTCTTTTCGAAGTCCCATACTTTGGCCGAAAAGATGTATACTTAACCCAGTCATGGCAACTTTATGCAGAAGCTGCTATGCCAGCCCTCGAAAGATTATACACGATGGCACCATCATTTAGAGCCGAAAAATCTCGTACACGCCGTCATTTAACTGAATTTTGGCATGCGGAAATGGAAATCGCATGGGCTACGAATAATGAGGTCATGAAGCATGGTGAGGGTGTAGTTAGACATATTGCTAGCACATTATTAGATGAAAGATCTGATGAATTATTATCCATAGGCAGGGATTTAGAATTAGTTGCTAGATATGCTGACAATCCTTATCCAATAATGAGATATGACGAGGCAATAGAGATATTACAATCTAAAGATGTGGATGTTGAGTGGGGTGAAGATTTAGATTATTCTAAAGAAAAAATATTGACAGCTGATTTTGATGTTCCTCATTTCCTCACTCATTATCCTAAAATTGCTAAACCTTTCTATCATAGACAAGATCCTGATGATCCGAAATATGTTCTTTGTCATGATTTATTGGCACCCGAAGGATATGGTGAAATCATCGGTGGCGGTGAAAGGACATGGTCTGAAAAAGAAATTCTTGAGCGTATTGATGAAGAAGGTACTCCACGTGAACCATACGAATTCTACATTGACACCCGTAGATACGGAGGCGTCCCTCATGGTGGCTTTGGCTTAGGTGTAGATAGAGTATGCACTTGGCTATCCGGTGCAGATCATATTCGAGAAGTAATACCGTTCCCAAGAGATAGTCGTCGAGTTACACCCTAATTTACTCAGAAGTAAGTAGTTGTAATTATACTTGTTAGAACTCTTTGAATCGAATGCCATATACGAGAAACATTACTCGCAGGTGTATGGACAGTGACTGGCAGAGTATAGATTTAGCCAACCCCACCGAAGAACATGCAATGCTTAGGGAGATGATTCGTAGTTTTGTCTTGGAAGAAGTCGAACCTCAAGCATTGGAACACGATAAGAACGAAAAATTTAATCAAGATTTATTTAGAAAATTAGGTGATTACGGTCTATTAGGTATCAGTGTTCCCGAAAGTTATGGTGGTTCTGGAATGGATGCTACTGCTGTTGCAATTGTTAATGAGGAATTATCATATTCAGATCCAGGGTTTTGTCTTGCATACTTAGCCCATGCGCAATTAATGGTAAATAATTTAGCGCAAAATGGTAATGAAGAACAAAAATCTAGAATCTTGCCTAAGGTTTGTTCAGGTGAATGGATTGGCTGTATGGCTATGAGTGAACCCGGTTATGGTACTGATGTACTTGGAATGCAAACCGTTGCCGAATTAAATTCAGATGGTAATTGGGTAATTAATGGAAGGAAAATGTGGATAACTAATGGTTCAATTGATGAAAATAGTACACCAGCAGATATTTGTTGGCTATATGCAAGAACCGGGACCGATTCAAAAGGTCGTGCACAAATAACTACGTTTCTTGTAGAGAAAGGAATGCCTGGTTTTTCAGTAGGACAGAAAATTTACGATAAAACAGGAATGCGCGCATCAAATACTGCTGAACTAGTATTTGACAACTGTATCGTCCCTCCTGAAAATATTGTTGGAGGACCTGGTGAATCTATGGTTCATATGATGAGGAATTTAGAAATTGAAAGAATAGGTCTCGCTGCTATGGCCTTAGGAATCGCTCGTCGTAGTCTTTCTGCAATGAATAAATATGCATCTGAAAGAGAGGCATTTGGTTCTGAAATCAGAAATTTTGGCCAAATACAGAGGCATATAGGAGAATCATGGGCGGAATATAGGGCTATGCGATCTTACGTGTATGATACGGCAAGGAATACTGATTTATCTAAATCTGGTAATAGATTAGATACAGATGGTGTCAAACTTTATGCGACTACTGCAGCGAAAAATATTGCTGATAGAGCAATTCAGGTAATGGGTGGATATGGCTATGTTGGAGAATATGTTGTGGAAAGACTTTGGAGAGATTCAAAACTTCTTGAAATAGGTGGTGGGACATTAGAAAGCCATCAAAAGAATATCACTCGTGATTTAGCCAAAATGTCTGAAAAAATAGATGAGTAGTTGCTTTTTTGGTAGTCCCGCCCGGATTCGAACCAGGGTCGGAGGAACCAAAATCCTCCATGATGGACCACTACACTACGGGACTAGTGGACTCATCGAACAACTCTTCCTCTTTGATTATGACGGGACACGGGGCCGGTAAATACAAGACATCAACAATATCGCAAGTAATATGCATCAACGTAGTGCTGTAGTCTTAGCACTCCTGATGCTGACCTCTTCAATCACTCTAATGTTAGATGCTGAAAAACAAGTTTCAGATGTCTCGAATGAGACGATTCTTGGTGTTACTACTGATTCGGCTATTCCATCTTTTCCCTCTCCTGGTAATCCTTGGATTGAAGATTCTTTATTCTCTAGAATTGAATCAGGTGAAGATAAGGTACGTGTTACAGTAATTACTTGGTCACTTGCTGAACTTAATTTTTGGCAATTACAGAATAATGCGTTAGATAAGCAAGCAGAGGGCAGAAATGGGGAGACCTTCCAGGCTTTTGATCCAACTTCTGGTGAGATAAATCATAGGACTTTTTGGATGTCTTCTGAAATTTTTCATAAGTTACCAAGTATTCCTGGAGTTATTTCGATATTAGATGCTCAGAATAATCCTGAGCCATATGATACAATGCCATTTGAGAAACCTGATTTTGAACCTGAAACAGTTAGGTCGGGTGAAATACACGGTGTCAATGATGCTTGGGATAGAGGATATACAGGTGAGGGTATGATAGTAGCGGTTGCAGATACTGGGGTAGATTTCGCCCATCCTGATTTAGATGGTATGCAAGCTCGTGTCGATGATCCACGTTCAGATTGGTCAGGATGGCCGATGATGTTTGATCATAATAGTATGTATAAATATCTTGTAAATGGTCAGTCATATCCTGAATCATCTAATTCTTGGTATGCTGATACATCAATTCTAGATTATGACAATAATTCCGATGATTTACTAGATATATCTGGGTACAATATTTCTGGTATTGCAAGTTCTCAGTCTGGCGTCTATCACTTAGGTGAACATCCTGACTCTACTCTACGTTCGAAGGTTGGTACTGATGTACCAATTATTGTTATTGATGAGAATATTTCAGGAGTATATGAAACAGTATATGTTGACATGGATGTAGATGGTAAATTCACTGGTGAGAAAGCCATGAGACCTGGTTCTGAAACTACTGGTATCGATACTAATGGTGATGGTCTATGGGATATTTCTGGTGGATTAATGTATTGGGTTTCGGATGGTGTCAATGGTTTACCTTATGGTGAAACTTATTCAATTAGGCATGGTTATCAAAATCGTATAGCAGGTGCAGGTAATCTCACATTATTTATGTTAGATTCTGGGAATCATGGTACTTTGTGTGCTAGTGCTATTTCAGCTCAGGGAGAAGTGGATAATGGTCGAGTATTAGGCATGGCTCCCAACGCCACTATTGCCTCAATAGGGAACCATTATTCTGGTGGTAATTCACTAGATGCTTGGAGATGGATTGCAGAAGGAAATGATGGGAAAAAAGATACTAAATTTGATCAAGCAGATATAGGTT
This sequence comes from uncultured Candidatus Poseidoniales archaeon, assembly GCA_963990035.1. Classification (GTDB taxonomy): domain Archaea; phylum Thermoplasmatota; class Poseidoniia; order Poseidoniales; family Thalassarchaeaceae; genus MGIIb-O2. The sequence goes on from CAXDMJ010000037.1 coordinate 4,827, forward strand.
CTTTTTCCTTTGGTTATTCTAGTATTGATGAATCTGGAGCAGATGGTTATTCTCTCTATCTAGATTGGTTGACTAGAGTCTATAATGACGAAGCATCATATTCTGTTGCAATAGGTAATGGCGGACATGGTTTTGGCACTACTAAGGTGCCTGGTGCTGCTCATGGTATCTTTTCAGTAGGCGCATTTAGTTCTCGTTCTAGTGATTCTTGGGGCCAGAATGCTCCTTGGTCTAATAGAGGTCCTAATGTAGTCGGTAGAATGGATCCTGACATAGTATCTGTAGGTTGGTCTGCAACTGGTGATTTACCTCTAAATCTTAGGAATGATGCTAATTCTGCATGGACATCTTGGGGCGGAACTAGTTTAGCAACCCCTGTAGCTGCTGGGCTACTCGCTCTAGTAGCTGAAGCATGGCAAGAAACTCAAGGTGAATATCCCGATTCTCAAACTCTTAGAGATTTCGTTTTATCGACATCCGATGATAGAGGGTATGAACCTTTTATTCAAGGTGGTGGTTGGTTTAATGCCTCACGTGCCGTATCAACTCTCGAAGGAGATAATGGTAGTTGGTGGTTAAGTCCTGCTCAATGGAACAGTGGTACATTTCAGGGCCAACATAGAGATGCGAATATCAATTATATGTTCCCAGGTGAGTCTCAGTCCGTTGATTTAGATTTTACTAATCACGGTGATTCAGATGTGATGTTGAGATATACTCCTACTGTTTTCGAACCTCTTCGACATGAAGTCCGTGTATGGAATAGTACTGGTAATGGTAGTGATGAAGGAGTCAATGATAGTTGGGATGGTTACCAAAGTGATCGACCTGATTTACTGATTCCTCTACATATTCCTGACAGTATTTATTCTCTACCTGAAGAAACCAGACAACTTCGTGCTAGAGCAACTATTGAATATTCTGCTTTTGATTCGAATATGGATCGAAGTAGTGAAGAAAGGGTATATTTACAGATTTATAGGTGGAGTGATAACGATGCAGATGGAGTATATGTTGAAGACTTTGATAATGACTCAATGGTAGATTCTGATGACTGGACCGAATCTGATGAATTAGAAGAGGTGACAAATTGGCGGTCTAACGGACCGAATGCAGAAGTTAGAGTTGGAAATCCATTTGAGGATGCAAGAGATGGGATATTCCTCGGCGTATGGAACTATAACGGCGACCAATCCGATGAACCCGTTAGAATCGAAGTCGATTGGACTGCTTTCGGAAGTTTAACCGATGATTGGGTATCGATAACTCACAATATGGTAGTTCATGCAAATGAAACTGATACTATACAGATGAATGTCCAAGTTCCTCTTGATGCAGAACCAGGGCTTCATCAGCATGGTGTCCTCATTGAATCATATCACTACATAAACGGTACTCCATCACTCGTTTCTCATCGTAATTGGACATTACCTATAGTGACAAATGTACCTTGGTCCGGTCCTTTTGAAATAATTCCTAAACCTTTAGATGGGAATGTTTCAAATCAGACTCTTTATGATGAAGAATGGATTAGTGGCGCTACAAGATGGAACTGGCGCGCAGAGAGCGGTGATTGGCGTTTCTTAACTGTTGATTGGCCTACTGAGTGGGCAACTGGGGGGACAGTCATTCTCGATGTAGATTGGGATGATAATCCATATACTGATATCGATATATTATGGCTTGACGAAACTCCTCATGGTTACTCATCTGATGATCCCGATGCCTATGGTGATTCTACATTCAGTATCACCTCTCGTTCTGTCAATAATCATGCAGGCAGTGGTTCACATAATTGGGGAACCTATACTGGTACTTCAAGAGAGGTTTTCACAGTCCCAGCATTGGCTGGAACCCATCAAATGGTCCTTCATACCGCTCTACACGGAGTTTCTACTAATGATAATGCTCTGAACATATCCGTAGGGTATGTTGCAGCCGAAGAGGGTGGATTTTCTCAATCAGTAGGTGATTGGTCTGATGGAGATGGTGTTGATGCAGTGCATGTAGTTTCTACGGTGCCAATGGATGTTGAATCAGTATCTGCCTATGGGTGGACACAACCTATTAATTTTGATAACGAAACCGCCTATCAAGATGTTTCCAACGATAAAATGACATCCTCATGGTGGCATAACTTCACTCTTGAAGAGGTATCAGAATTGAGTATATCAATGGATGCTTATGATTCTGCTGATTTAGATTTATTTTTATTCTATGACGAAAATGAAGATGGTATATTTTCATCAGGTGAGGAAGTAGCTCGTTCTTGGACAGGAAGTTCGGCTGAAAATATAAAATTAAATGATGTTGAAAATGGCCTTTATGCGGTAGCAGTACACGGTTATTCCGTATCTGGTGAAGTTCAATTTTGGATAGATATAACCATGATCGGTGGCGAAAAATTAGTAATTACGGATCAAATAGACTTGAGTAATCTTGAGATTAACTCTATTTGGCCTAATGGTTCACAAACATTAGCAGGGAATATTCCTTCTAGTGCTCACCAGATTAATCTAGCATATGAAAGACCTGAATCTGCAGGTATTTGGCATGGTGAAGTTGTGATTACTCTTGTTGGAGGTATAGAATTACAACTCCCTTATGTCTATGAATTATTGGAATTAGATCCTCTAGTTGAGTTTTCAACCCCTCAAAATTTAACTCAGACAAATGAGCTGATTCCGATTGAAATCCATGCACTAGATACTGGGATTGGATTTAATCTAGATGACCTAAATTGGTATCCTATAAATAACAAAACTACGATTCCATCCGCTGATTCAGTAGAGGCAATAGATACTACTTTCACCTATCATAATTTAACCGAGATTTGGAATTCTGGGAATCATTTCGCTATGCCTGAAAATATTTCTTTTAGAGAAGTATGGATAAATTCAAGTTTACCTCCTACCGAGCAGTGGCATGATTATGGAGTCAATATAACAGATAGGGCTGGATTATTCGATGAATCTTGGTTATCTGTTAATTATGATATTACAACTCCACCATTATTCATTTATGGAGTCCCTGAAATAACCAATAAACCCTATGTAAATTTGATTATTCAAACCGAACCTGAAGCCATTGTGTTCCAAGATGAGTCTCGTATTCTGAATTTTGATAATTACGGTTTTGCTAACTGGACTGTAAGCCTAATCTCTAGTCAGATTGGCATTGATTATTCATCAGATGGTGTCGCTAATGAATACTACTTGGTACCTGAAGATAATGAATTCACTATTACCTCTATAGATGCTGCTGGTAATAGCATTTCCAGTAGTCATATGGTTATTTTTGATTCCGAAATACCAATTTTAGAGTCCTTTTATATTGATGACCAAAATGACCATCGCAATACATTCAATGACATGTATAATGTTCTAAATATCACTGGTTCAACTTTTGGCCTTAATATGTCAGTAGATGTCAAAGAATGGTGCCTTAACATCTCATCAGAATTCTCTAATTCTTTAGATAATTTAAATAAATGCGGTTCAAGTACTGAGATGCCCCCTATTGTGGTAACCGATAATCTGACATTTAATACAACAAAAACTACTGAGGTAGAAATGAATTTATCAAATATCTCTGATGGTAATTACATTGTTACACTGGAACTAAGGGACTGGGCAGATAACTCAGCAAGCGAACAATGGAACTTAAAATTAGATCGCACATTGCCTGTAATTGATTGGAATTTAGCTCCCTCATTAGGTGGTGAATTACTCGACCATCGCCAAATTATGACTTGGGAATCTGATGAATTTGTACATGCTTATTTCACTCATAATGGTATTCAATTAAATGAATGGGAATCTACTGAAGGGATATCAAGTTTGATTCTTGAATCTACTGGCGGCCATGAATTCTGTATTGTTGCATATGATGAAACAGAGGGTCAGTACAACGAAAATATCTTTATTGACTGTGAACTATATGTTCTCAATGAGTCAGTTTATCAGACGAATGTAGATGCTCAATGGAATGGTAGTTTGACTACAGTAGATAGTGTCACGTCAGTAATCACAAGAGGGCCTAATCAGGAAATTTGGTGGCAGAATCTAAATCAGGAAGATAGATTTTTAATTACTCCGGGGGCACTTTATGTTCAACTTGATTTTAATTTGGTAGAAGGTCTCAATGAATATGTGATTGAAATTGAAGCATTGGATAAAGTAGATGTCTACGAACTGTATATAATTCGTGATACTATAGCTCCAATTCTATCATTTGAACAGAATAGTAGTCGTAATTCTACATTGGATCCAGTTAAGTTGATTGAAGGAGAATGTGAAGCTAATACTTATGTTATGATTTGGAGCGTAATTGAAACAGAAGAATTTATTTGCGATTCTTCAGGGACTTTCATTCTAGAAATTTCAGTTCAAGAAAGTCTTGGTCAGCATATTATTCAAGGTATGACTACTGATGCAGTCAACAATAGGAACAGCTATTCTATAGAGGTAATTAATCAAGATTGGATTGACTGGGCTATTGATGATGCAAAGAATCAGGGTCCTATGCTTTGGTACTTCTCTGGAGGGATATTAGGTGGCTTAATGCTTATCTGTGCTACGATAATGCTGCGAAGTAATCTCCGACAAAGAAAGATAAATAATAAGAATTTATTATCACTTGAACAATCTTTTGATGAAATAAATGAACTACTCGAACAGTCTACTTCTGTAGAGGAAAAAATAGATTGGAATAGTATTAATGAAGAGTTGCCTGAAATGGATGAATTGAATGCTTGGAAGGATAAAAATCAAAGTATTTATACGATTTCTAACGATGATGATAAGGATATAATTGACCTAGACTAAGGACAAGACTAATTTCTTAATGTCGATTCGAACATACATGACAATCGAACATATTGCAATTATTGGCGCTGGCCAAATGGGTAATGGTATAGCACAAGTTTCATCCTGTGCCGGTTACAAAGTTACAATGATCGACATTAAACAAGAATTTGTAGAAAAAGGTATGCTAACTATAGAAAAATCTCTCAATAAATTAGTAGCTAAGGGAAGGATGGCAGAAGAAGATGCTCAACAGGCTCTTTCAAGAATTAGTACATCTACTGAAAATTCATCTGCTGCTGATGCAGATCTTGTTGTTGAAGCAATTCCTGAAGTTCTTTCATATAAAACTGCATTATTTGAACAGTTAGATTCTTTCTGCAAGCCTACTACGATACTTGCTACTAATACTTCTAGTATCAGTATTGATGCAATTGCTAGTGCTACTAATCGTCCTGATAGAGTGATTGGGATGCACTTCATGAATCCAGTACCTATTATGAAACTTGTAGAGATTATTAATGGTAGTAGTACTTCCGAGGAAGTAAATGAAGCAGTAGTAAATGCAGCCGATAAAATGGGTAAAACTGCTCTTTCTTGCAATGATTCGCCTGGATTCATTTCTAATAGAATTCTCTGTCCTATGATAAATGAGGCGATTTTAGCACTTGAAGAAGGAGTTGCGGAACCAGAGGCAATAGATGGAATAATGAAGCTTGGAATGAATCATCCAATTGGTCCATTAGCTCTTTCTGATTTGATTGGGAACGATACGGTTTTACATATTATGAATGTCCTCCATGAGGGCTTTGATAATGATAAATATGCTCCTTCGAAATTACTTGTTAAAATGGTTGAAGATGGTAAATTAGGAAGAAAATCTGGTGAAGGATTCTATCAATATTAATTTTCTTTAACAGAGAGACTTAAAATCAAGATATCCCTTCCGTCATATATGAATAACCGAAAGAGAACCTCAATTTTGGTTTCAATATTGATGTTAAGTATGCTTGCGATGCCAGTATTAGGCAATGATGCAGGGAGTGGAGGGGATGCAGGTGATTCAATTTCTACTGCTACTAATTTACCTGCTTCAAATGCGACTTATTATGGGAATTTAAGTACTTCAGGAGATGTTGATGATTATTACTCTGTAAATATGTCAAATAATACTGGATTAGCCGTACAATTAAACTCTCCCTCTGGTGCCGATTTCGATCTTTTCCTTTACAGTAGTAGTGGTGGTACAATTGACTCCAGTTTAACAACAAATGCTGATGATGTCACTTCTAATGGTACTAATGTAGGCGGGACTACTGTTTACATCCGTGTTGATCAATGGACCGGTAGTGGTCAATATACACTGCAAGTCTGGATATTCTCTACCGGTGGTGGAGGTGGCGGCAGTACGGGTAATGGTACAAATGGTTACGATGCAGGAACTGGTAATGATGCAGGGGATACAATGGCTTCTGCAATGGTATTGAATGCTACAAATATGTCATTTTGGGGTGAGGTTACTTATTCATCTGATGTTAGTGATTATTACAAAATCTCTATGCCAGCGAATTTTGGAGTAAGTGCTTCATTAAGTTGGAATTCAACTGCTGATTTAGATTTAGAAGTTTATGATAATTCAGGTACAATGATTACTTACAGTTGGTTCAATAATCCTGAGAATATTTCCGTGAATAATTATGGAGGTAGTAACTTATTTTTCAAAGCACTTGCATATGGTACTCTTGGTAGTGGTTCTCATGACTATAATTTATCATTTAATTTTGTCGATATGACTAATGCACCTGTTA
>CAXDMJ010000038.1:0-11404 GCA_963990035.1 uncultured Candidatus Poseidoniales archaeon
ATATTTTGCTGTTCGATCACTTCTTGCTGGTGCACCTGTTTTAATTTGGCCAGAATTAGTCCCTACCGAAATATCAGCAATTATATCATCAGACGTTTCGCCGGATCTATGAGAAATAATAATTCCAAAATTTGCCTTACGAGCCATTTCAATTACTTGTAAAGTTTCAGATACCGTCCCAATTTGATTTAATTTTATCAATATTGCATTAGATGCAGAATCGTTAATTCCTCTTTGAAGCCGTATGGGATTTGTAACATACAAGTCGTCCCCTACAATCTGAACACGATGTCCCTCGTTCTTAGTGAAATTAATCCAAGATTCCCAATCATCCTCACCAAAAGGATCTTCGATAGATACGATTGGATAATTGTTAAGCCAAGAAGAATATAAATCTCCTAATTCTTGCCCACTAATAATTCTATTATCTATATGATAATTATCTCCATCATAAAATTCTTCAGCCGCTACATCTAATGCGATGGATACTTGAACTCCAGGGGAATAACCCGCTTTTTCTATGGCAACTACAAGGTAGCGAAGCCCCTCTTCGTTCCGTGGCAGATTAGGAGCAAAACCTCCTTCGTCGCCCACGCCTCCAAGTAATCCTTCTTCTTTTAGTACTGATTTGAGGGAGTGATATATTTCCGTGCCCGCTCTGAAAGCTTCAGAAAAATTATCAAATCCATGTGGAACAACCATAAATTCTTGAACATCTACATTTGAAACAGCATGTGCGCCACCGTTTAAGATATTCATCAAAGGTATAGGGAGACTTGGTTTTTGATTACCCGATATATATTTCCAAAGAGGTGTTTCAGATTTTTTCGAAGCAGCTCTTACTGCTGCCATAGAGGCGCCTAATATTGCATTTGCTCCAAGTTTAGCCTTATTTTTAGTACCGTCTAAGGCTAACATAGAGTAATCAATTTCTTCTTGATTAGAAACATTTAATCCGACTAATATGTCTTTAATCTGCAAATTAACATTATCTACTGCTTTCGAGACTCCTTTTCCTAACCATTCTTGGGAATTGTCCCGTAACTCTACTGCCTCATGACTGCCAGTACTTGCTCCAGAAGGTACTGCCGCACGGCCTAGAAGAATCCCATCTACAAAACAATCAACTTCAACGGTTGGATTTCCGCGGGAATCTATTATTGTGCGGGCTTTGAGATCGGTAATTATGCCGCTCATTGTAAGGTCGACTCGTACTAATGGTCTCAATGTTACGATTAGAACTCTAGGAATTTAGCCAACTTAACCAACTAGAGATTTTATTTTGAACAATTGGTATTTCCATTTCTGAACGACATACCTCTTCCCAGCAAAGTTGTTCTTCGGAAGGTGAAATAGAAAATAATTCAGCCTTGAATATAATTCCATCAGCATCAATAGGGAAATTTCTCTTATCATCAATAAAACAATGAAGTAAATGTTTCGGATAATGGTGCATTCGACCAGAATTAGGGCAACACATCATGACACTTTTTTCTAAGAATAATAATGATGCACCCGTTGCTTCGTCAATATCATGCCCTATTAGTTTACAATTAACAAGAAGAGCTGCTACATCGATATTATACCATTGAGATTTTGACATTGATAAATTGAGTCTCGAGACGTCATCTAAGTACTCTTGAACTCGGAGATGCGCCATCGCCTCATCCCCTGACATGTTTATTCAAACATCGTCAACCCATTTCAATGCAACTTAATTGAAAATTTAAGGTTAGTACCACATTTGTTACCTGAAAACGGAAAAATAGTGAGAGCAATTAACGCTCAAAACGACAATAACAATCAAAAAGGGTTCGCTTTGCGGAGTAATCATGGTAGACGTAGATTCACTCGATAGAGCAATTTTGGCTTATCTCCGAGACTCGGGTAGAGCTCCTTTCGTAGATATCGCCAAAAAGGTAAATGTTACTGAAAGAACAGTAAGAACGAGAATGAAAAGAATGGAGGATGACGGAGTAATTAGAGGATATACAATAAGAGAAGCAGGTATTGGATTGACTGCTTTAATTCGAATTAAAGTAGGGACCGGTGTCGAAATTGGGAGTCTAGCAGGAGAGTATTCAGGATGGGCTGGAGTAGAATGTATATACGAAATCAGTGGAGATGCAGACTTAGTAGCTATTGTCCATGTAGATGATACTGTGTCACTTAGGAAATTACTAGATCGAATGTGGTTGGCAGCACCAGGAGAAATTACATCGACACAAACAGAATTGGTTTTAGAACAATATTAATTATTTTATCATTTGATATGAAAAATATTTTAATTTTTTACTTCTAAATGCATCATAAACGGGCGTACCTTGCACCCCAGCAAATGTTTCAAAACTACGACGTATTGTTTTAGGAACTAATTTTTTGATTGTTGCAGTTTTAGCTTCGTTAATAGAATCTAAAGCATCCAATACCTCCATTGTAATCTCCCTCTTTGAAACTATCTTGAATCCACTATCAAGGAACATTTGATTAATGGATTCTATTGATTTATTATCCCGAAAATCTGTCCAACAAAAACTGCCTCCAGTTCTTAATACTCGAAATACTTCATTTATGAACTCAGAGGGAGAACCATAACAATGTGATGATTCTACATTGTAAACAACATCAAAACTTGAATCAGGAAAAGGTAAGTTTTCTGCATTTCCTTCTATGAATGTTAAATTTTTTTGCTCATTGTACCAATTATTACAAAGAGAGACTGCTTCACTGGAAAAGTCTAGGCCAACTAAAGAAGATGGATGCATTGATCTTGCAATCCAACTTGCTCCACCACCTCGTCCAGAGCCCACTTCTAGGACCTCTTTATTGTCCAATACAATATCTCGAATATTCATTTCATATAATTGGATAAAAAGGCGATGCGGTTCATCGTCTAATTCTAAAGAGGGGGGATTATTATCAATATATCCATAATTCATGAATCGGAAGTCTTCCTTGTCATGCGCTTTCGATAGTTTCTGATACCACCATCTCCATAATTTATTTTGTAACCAGGAGGGAGATAATTTGAGTATAATTGCAAAAATTCTTGCAGGTATACCCATAGACATATTACACCTAAACTTTCCATTTGACTGAACAGCCGATGCTTTCAGTTCTATTGACAAGTATCTTTTCGCCAGCAACAAGTAAATCGATTGCATCCGATAGTTCAGATGTTGTTGCATGAGATGGGTCTCTTGGCGAGTCGTCTAGTCGACCTCGATAAACAACAATTCCTGAAGAGTTAATGAGATAGAATTCAGGAGTTCTTACAGCACCATAAATTGTAGCAATTGATTGATCAGCATCATGTAAGTATGCGTATGACATCCCCTTTGAAGCTCTCTTAGTCATATTTAACCAAGAATCTGATTCATAATTCACTGGGTCGTTTGAATTTATACCTACAAATCCAATATTATTTTCTTTAGCCTTTACTGACATCGCTTCTATTCTAGACTCGGACCCCACGACATAAGGACAATGATTGCAAGTAAAGAGAATGATTACTCCATTACTCCCCATTGTATCTGAAAGAGAAAGGACCTCAGCACCTAAATTCTGATTAGCATTTGGTAATACAAATAATGGTGCTTTTTGGCTGGGCTCAATTCCACTTGATGTTGACATAATAGATCCTAGAGTGATGTAGTGTTCAATCCTTTGGAGAGGTTCTTACTTTGAGAATTTCTTGTCTATCAGAAGATTCCTGTAATCTTCGTCGCGCTAGGCGATGTTCAGGATCTATATCTAGTACTTTTCGCCAAGCGATTACAGCTGTAGTAGGGTCTTCACCTTCATGAGAAATTGCTGCAATTCTTAGTCTCGCATCAATATGTTTTGGATCGTGTTTAGCGGCTGCTTCGAAATCTGATTTTGCTTCTTCAATACGGCCAAAATCAAGATACAAAAGTCCTCTTTGGTACCATGCGTCTGAATGTGTGGGATCATATCTTATAGCGTCATTCAATGGTTTTTCAGCTTGCTCAGATTTACCCATTGCAATCATACAAGTGCCTAGATGAACTAGGCCCATAATGTGCTCAGAATCTCTAGAAAGAAGAGCTCGTAACTCAAGTTCAGCTTCATGCCAATCTCCGAGATTCATTAAAATTTCAGAACGCCTTTGCCGTGCTAAATTCAATTCAGGAGCTTGTTCAACAAGGAAATTAGCATCATCTAGTGCGGATACTAAGTCATCGGCTTGCAATGATGCTGAGCACCTATTTAGTCTCGCACGGACATGATTTTCTTGAATTAAAAGAACTTTGGAAAAGAATGATTTGGCCTCTATAAATCGTCCTTGTCTAGCCGCTATAACTCCTCGAATAAACGGTATTGAAGGATGATTTTGAATATTTGTTGATGCCTCGGAAACTAAGGCATTCGCTTGATCTAACTTACCCATGTCTAAACATAAATGGGCTTCCTCTAAAGAAATTGAAGGATGATCGGGGATTAATCTTCGTGCCCTTACTAATGCAACTTCTGCTTCTTTAGGAGAACCTTGGTATCTCAGTGCGCGTGATCGCCCTAACCAAGCAAGACCAGATTCTCGATCTTTTTCGATTGCTAGATCAAAAGATATTGTTGCATCGAGTAATATGATGTGGTCGTGGTTCCCAGTTTTATCCCTATATTCATCAGCCGCTAACAAATGTAATCTTCCTTCCATTACGTGTAAAGATGCACTTTCCCAAGACTCTGGAGGGGCTTCTTGCAATACTTTAGCCGCCCATTCGATAGCGCCTGCACGAAATAAAACTAAGCTCAAACGACCTCTTGCTTCAGCATCGCTAGGATTTTGTTCCAACCATTCTTCTAATACGGCTCTCGCTGAATCTAGTTTATCTTGATTTTCAAGTATTTCACTTTCTAACAATACAGTATATTCGCCCATGGCGGATGCTCGACGTGCAGCTTGGAGAGCTTCTTTCGATTTACCTTCTCCAGCCGCTAATAGTTTGGCTTTCAATAACCATGCACCAGAATTTGTAGCTTCAAGATACAATGCTTTTTCAATTGCCTCTAGAGCAACTCCGACCTCTCCAAGAATGAATAATTTAGTTGACTTAGCAACCCAACCCTCCGAAGTAGATGGTTCTTTTAGATGAGGATTAATCACACTTTGTATATTATTTGCGCGATCTAAAATATTAGTTAGATTGTTAGGATCACTAGATATCTGAAAGTCTACACCTAATGCTTCCAATCTTTTAGTATTACGGCTTAGCCTTATATCGTCGCTACCAGCTAGCAGTATTGCCTGCTCTTTCAAGACCTCTTCGTCATCAGGATTTATTGCTAAAAGGCGTTCTAAAGTACGATCAAGTGTATCAAAATCACCTTCATCCCTTTGGATTGAAGCTAATGAATACAATACAGAAGACCCCTCTGGTGTGAGGATATGGGCTCTACGATAGAAATCGGATGCTCTGTCGAACTTTCCTGCTTCATGGAATAATTCTCCAAGACACCTCTGTTCTTCCCCATTTAATTCTAAATCTTCTGACCTCATCTCAGCTTCTGTAAGAATTGCATCTAATCGAAGAACAAGAGGTATCACGCCTGGAAGTATATTTTCCCTACCTTCCTTTTCTGAATCGCTTTGATAGTTTGAAAGAATCGCTCTAGCTGCATGAGTAGCTATAGCACACGATTCACTGGAACTGATTGTTACATCCTGTTCAAATAATAATGACTCGGCTGATTCTAGTGATTTATGAACTGATAGTAACTCATGGACTTCTGGGGTCTCACCAAGTATAGTATCCACTCCTCGAGAAAGTAAATCTAAACGATTAGATGTACTAGTCAGATTTCCTTGTAAATTCCCTAATCTAATCTGCATTTGCTCTCTTTGTTTGAGCACTGATTGGTGCCTTAGCCATAAAGTCGCTAAAGCAATTCCGAATAGTCCATATAACGCAAGAATTGTTAGCGTCGACTGTTCCATCCGTCTGAAGCGGGAATGAGAGACTTTTGATGGCTTCTACTGTTGACATGGCTTAAGCCGCAATTTCTTATGAGAAAAAATCTCACCGAAAGTAACCTAAATTATTGGTTTTTTTCAAAGATTTGATGATGAGTATGCTTGTACACCTGATTTTCGAGTCACTGTTCCGACTGATGTACCCATTACATTCTCAATTCCAGCACCTGATGCTAAGGTAAAAATTCGATCAGTTATTTTACCAGAAAATACCAGACCTATTGCTCCTTCAGCTTCTGCTAATTTAGCTTCAAGAGTGCTCGCACCAATTGGCTCACTACCTGAACCATCAGAATTAATAATTACTGCTTGATTACGTTTTAGACCTTCTAACATTCCTGCCCAAACCTTGACTTCTTCGGGAGCTTCTAAAGATTCAGAACCTCTTCCAACAGCTGCATCATCTTCTTTAGCTAAATCTGCCTGAAGTCGTGAAACAATTTTGTTAGCAAGTTCTTTTTGGCTCAAGCATTTTGTAATTACTTTTCCTTCAAGATGCTCTACCTCTCTACTAGTTGGTGCTAAAGCAACATGAGTCAATGATTTACCTAATTTTCCACTAAGCTCCATCAATAAAAGACGTCCGCCTCTGTCACCATCTACGAATGCTATGACTGTAGTTTTGGTTTTTGCTAGTTCGACTAACTCGTCTTGTATTCCTGAGCCCATTGTAGCTATTGCATTTTTAATACCAAATTTCAATAAATTTCTAACGTCATTTCTACCCTCGACGATAATTATTGCATCGCTATCTGAAACACTTGGACCAGCTGTCATACCTGAAATATCTTTTTCAGTATCTAAAGTTAAAACTGCTCTTACCTCATCGAGTATATTCTTAGAGTCATCTTGGCCAGAATTGACCATATTCAAAAGTAGAGTTTTAGCACGATCGATTACATTATCTCTCTTTGCTGAACGGATATTTTCAATCCCTTTTACTTTGATCACTGCTTTGCATGGACCAATTCTATCAATTGTTTCAAGAGCTGCACCGATAACTGCGGTACTGACTTGATCAATTGAAGAAGATAGTGAGATTTCACCCTGTACTTTTCCTTTATTCTGATTTAGCGTAACGTCGACATGCCCTATACGGCCTGTGCGTTGTAATTTTCTTAATTGTAACTGGTCACCAAGAAGCCCTTCGGTTTGACCGAATATAGCTCCTACTACGTCTTTTCTGGCGACGGTGCCGTCACAACGTATTGTTGCGTGTATGATATATTTTCCTTCTGTTGTTGACATATTAATTCCTTTCCGGTTTTCAGCCCAACTAGGGGGCTTCACTCCCTAATTGCCTTCATGGCGTTTGGGTTGGATGGGCGCAAAACGCCCGCGAGTGTGGCTGGTTACCAACCTAAACGGGTAGTTATGCCCTTCATGAAGTCTCCTATCAATTCAAATTTGCATTAGTTCTGTTTTTACCTCGAAGATTCTTTGTTATTTCAGAATCTAAAACAATTATCAAATAAAGGATAGAGATTAAGTCATAGGGCTATGAACGGAGGACATGGTGGAACCTTCCTCAGATAGACTGGCAGTATTCAGAGGGGTTGTCAGCCTAGCACTTCATGATGGGAATCTTACTTTTGGTGAAAAAAGGTTGATCACAAAATTAGCAAGAGCCTTGAGACTAGAGGATGATGAGCCAAAAATAGTTTATGATGCGATTATTCAAGAAGATATGTTAGACGTCGGAGGAATCTTGAGTATTAGCGATAAACTCTCAGTATATGAACAAGTTTTGGAAACTTTTCTAATCCATACCAATAGAACTGATGATGAATTGAGAGTAATTGCTTATCTGAGAAGGGTATTTGAGATTAGCGATTCTGAACATCGGGCTATTTTGAGAAGCCTAGATAGGCAATTAGAAGATATTGTACACCGAAATGTTAGAGAGAATATTAGATATGAAATGAAAGAAACTATGGATAGGCTTTCAGAAATTCTTGACAAAATTCGAATCCAAAAATGAGTTGGTGTTGATGGTTTCAGAAAAAAACCTTGATGATTTTTTAATGAAACAGAATCCAGGAATACATTTATCTGACCGGAAATTGGCTAAATTAGTAAGAGAGGCATATCCAATCGGCGTACCGGCTTTAATCATGAAATCAAGTACTGATAGGATGATGGATTCATCTGGTTATTCATTTATTTTGGGAACTCCAGATGAACTTTTGAGAAATTTAGCATCATGGTTAATTACAAATGCAGGGAATACGCATAAAATATTGCTAAAACTAATAGATAGGTTATGGAAAAGGCACGGTAGAGAAGATATTGCTTTAGCGGCTATACTCTTAGCAAATCTTGACCACAAGGGAATGGGTTCTAATCCTTGGAATATCCTTGAAAAATCAATACATCCTGTTGAATCAGTAGACTCTTTATTGCTAAATATAGAAGAATTATTGCGGGCTAAACGCCTTCCCCCTACTGAAGAACAGATGCTTAATTGGGTATATGGAGGAAAAATAAAACAGCATATGTCTCTATTGACTGTTTATGCAGCAACACTTCATGGACATAGATTTTCTTCTGAATTAATTGATATTATTATAGCAATAGATATTCCAGAAGGAGATTCTATTCTAACTAGAATAAAGACTAAGATATCATCTCTTGAAGCGTAGTACTGATTGCTGAGGAGGGTTTCGGATGGCCATGGTCGAACGTCTATTACCTTCTGACGACCCTATAGCCGAAGAAGTTCTTGAATGGACAATTAAGCGAGATTCTAAAGATATTAAACAACTAATGCGATGGATGGAAACATCTGAATTAAGAAGAGATAGACAAGTATTGTTAAATCGAGCCATGGACTTAATGGATGAAATACAATATGCACTTAATCGATTGAGCGAGTTAAGGTGAGTGTATGAGATCTTTACTTCTAGCAGGAGGAAAATCATCGAGAATGGGGCAAGATAAAGCATTGATCGATATCGATGGTTTACCAATGATAACTAGAGTAGTCAAGGCATTGGTAGATGCAGAGAGGGAACCTATCAGAATAGCGGTTTCGAGCCCCGAAAAAATAGAAGAATATGCAGCAGTGATAGATTCTAATTATGATATTGAATGGGTTCTCGATTCTATACAACATGCAGGCCCTGTTGATGCAATTATTGAAAATTTAAGTGATCCTTTTTGTTTACAAGAAGAAAGTATTCAGCTAGCGACCGTAGATGTGCCTTGGATTACTGCAGATGTATTCACTAGTCTTGAGAATTCTATTTCAAAGAATGATGAGGTAATTATTCCAATAGATGGTAATACCTTACATCCTTTGCTTTCTTTAGTCAGACCGAAACTTTTGATTAATTCTTTAGATAATTGGGATGGTTGCCCTCTTCATGAAATGTTTCTTAAGATACCTCACTCACTCCTAATGGTCGATGAAAATCTGATAAAGAACATTAATACAAAGAAAGATCTAGAAAGCAGGGAATAAGTATAAGACACAGAACAGAGAAAATTAATTTCAGGCCACTGGCTAAGGAGACTGTGAATTAATGGGAATAGTAGAAATGATGAAATTTGATGCAAGCGTAAGTTATACGAGAAAAAATTGGTGGATGTATGTAATAGGTCTAGTTTTCTTACAAATGGTAGTAGGTATCGTGCTTGCTATTGCAGGTGCATTGGGACCAGAGGCGATAATAGGGGCAATAGAAATGGTTTTCCAGATAGTTGTATTATGGATGTCAATTGGAATAGCAGTAGGACGATTACGAAATAGAGGTCATTCAGAACTCAAAGACTTTGCACTTCGACTTATTATTTTCCCTTGGGGATTCGTTGAATGCGGATTTCTTGCTGCAGAAGAATAATACACAAATCAATTGAGAATAACTAACATTTTCAGAACAACGTAAATCGATATGCTGGAGTTTATTTCTCCGGCATATCGACTTTTTTAAATCTTTAATCCGTATATAATTAGTTTAAGAAGTATATACAGATAAGCAAGTTAGAGAGCCATCGGCTTGCATTATTGGTGCCATATCAACTGACATCAGCCTAAAACCTTCATTTTGAAGAATATTCTTTGTCTTAGGGAATCCTGCAGCAATGATTAGTCTGTCGTTAGAATATCCAATTGTATTAGATGCATAGGTTTCTTGATTAGGGATCCAAATTATTTCTTCTGCGAAACCAGAGATTTGACTTTCTTGAAGATGCCCTTCTGCAGCTATTATAGATCCTTCTCGTGGAGATGAGCATACAGTTGTTAGATGTAATGTAGTATCCGGTACTACAATGAATTCTGCATCATAACCATCTTTCTTCACATGAGATGCGAGAAAATCTCCTCCTTCTTTATTTGTGCGCGTTGAACGTCCTATCAAATATCTGTCATCAAAGAATACAACATCTCCACCATCAAGTGTTGCCCCTTTAGGCATTTGAATTATCTCTGCGAAATTACTCATATGCTCTAAAACTGCTTTTTGTTCGCCTTCTCTAGATGGATGTCCCATATTTGGAATAATTGCCTTACCATCTATCATTACTGCAGTATCTTCTACAAAACAACTATCTGGAAATTCAGTTAATTCAGGGAGTACTGTAACGTCAGTGCCGTGCGCTCTTAGAGCAGTTACATATGCATTATGAGACCCTATTGCTGCGTCATAGCTCGGTGTTTTAGTTCCAAAATAATTAGATAAAGCATTACTGTAATTGGAGGAAATACTTCTGACAACAGCAGATTTTCTACTCCTATCATATGCACCAGGCATGACTACCCGTCACACCTTGTGTTCATAATTCTTCGGAATACGGATATGAGATTCTAGAATTAGGAATTATAATTTCCTCAAAACAGTAATTGTGGTTATTTGTAGAGCCACTCATTGCATGTCCAAATCCACAGACTTGGTCAAGCGTAACGTCGAGATTGAAGTATTCGATGATGAATGATTCAATCTTCGTCACGGCGAGGTAATAAGAAAGCTGCTCCTAGCATACTGATAGTCGCAAGTATTCCACCAAATCCAGGCATATTAGGCCCATCAACTCCTGATTTAGAAACATAACTATCTGACCATGAGTCATACAAATCAAATTCAAAATCTGAGGGGAATTCACCAATAACTAGTGTATCTCCTGCTGAGATCATTCCATCCATATCTACATCATTATAGCTATAATTTACTGAACCATCGGAATTTCCAACTTCTCCTTGTAGGTTAGTTAGGCTTGCAGATACGATAATTGTACAATTCGCACTCGCATCATCAAAACAAGAAAGAAGTCTGATTTCGAAATCTGAAATTGGTGCTTCAAAGGTTTGGTTGTTTGCAACCGTTAAAGATAATGTAATCAATTCTGATTGTTCATCGTTGTCGTCATTCTCTTCTTCATTGCCGTCATCAAATTCATCAGAACCATCAT
>CAXDMJ010000039.1:0-11252 GCA_963990035.1 uncultured Candidatus Poseidoniales archaeon
TCTGAATCTATCCATTCAGAAGAATCTTCAGGGAACACATCTGAATTATCACCTACACCATCTAAATCTGAATCTATCCATTCAGAAGAATCTTCAGGGAACACATCTGAATTATCACCTATACCATCTAAATCTGAATCTATCCATTCAGAAGAATCTTCAGGGAACACATCAATATCGTCATTATATCCATCACTATCAGTATCCCTATTATAGTCACAAATATCGCCCCAAATATCTTCAATGAAATCAATATTATCTACAAAGGGATTTCTGTTACCTTGTATCGCATATATCGCATCATTTCTTTCAATCTCCGCATCACTGACAGGGTCGTTAAAATGCCAACTATAAATCACACATAATTCACCTAAATAACCATCATCAACTGAAGGTTTTGTTGAATTATTAACTAATGTTAGAGTTGGCTCATAACCATATCCATTATACCTAATATCCATGTAAAAAACTGCACGAGCAGCATCTCCTTTTGTGACATCAGCAGGTTCCCAGAATTCAGGAGAGGAATCACATTCGGTACATTCCCAATGAGATGATATAGCATCCCCAAAGTCCTTATCACTGCGTGCTGAGTTTACAGTATTATCGACTGGCCTCAAAGCATGTAAGTCAGTACCTGCAACCTTTGTCATACCAGTTCCAAAATCACCATGTGATTTAGGCCATACATGCTCCCTATTCCAAGACTGACTGGTACAACTATTACCGTCCCCGCAAGTATCATACTCTGATTGTGACCTTTGCATGTAGAAAAGAGTCACATTTGCTGAATTAATTGGATCTTCATCTATATTCCTTAGATGTTCCCAAACTGAATTATAACTTACAACTGTATGGTTACGAATTATGTCATATAATTGTGCATGTAAAAATTCTCCTTGAAGTGACTCCACTCCGTTATAATATTCGTCATAATAATAGGTATTTGAACTAAATTTATTATCTTGTAACTCATTTATATTATTATCAATACAAATATCGATAAAATATACTGAAATGAAAAATATTGTTATAACTACTGCAACTAAGCCCCTACTGTTCACAATATCGGCTAAGGGTATCTAACAATAATATTCCCTATAATCTAGTGAAAAAATTACCATTAAGTGATGTAAATTGCATTAAGTTGTCACTGTAACACTTATGTCCTCTATCCGTCCGTATGAAGGTAGAGAGTGCATACTATGGCCATGGACGAAAAAATGAATAAAGCAACAATAATATTAGTAATTGGAATTATGTTAGTAGGAGTTAATGCTACAATAGTCACATCAACAATGGATGGATTAATTTCAGATGGGATGGCAGATAATGTCGCAGATGCATATACTCAAGAAAATCTGATAGATGATGATTGGCATGAATCTACATATGAAAAAGTCTATTTCGGTTATAATTTAACAGATGTTAGTGCTCTATCAAGTGAAGACCCATCTAATGCCTACACTAAGGTAGGACCATGGATATACAATGTTACATCACACAAAGAACTTGTTGATTGGAACGCTGGAGATGGAACCATGACTTATTCAGAATATGAAGTATTTGAATGGTGTGAAGAATGTACATGGGAAGACAGAGATGGAAGTATGGGACCTGTTGGAGAAATTTATGACTCAGTTCCTGGTACTAATGACTTCAAAAATGTCAACATCTTATGGATGGCAGAAAGTATTGGAGCAATTGGACCAGTAGGTTTCGAATATGGAGAACCTTTTGCTAAGGCAGGTTTTGCAACAAATATGATGACTTTAGAACTTTCAAGTAAAGCACCTAGTATTTGGGCGTCAGAAGACATCTCAAATAATATTGCAGCCGCATCTAATGGGATGCAGGATGCAGGATTAGATGCTGCTTCAGCTGACGCAATGGCACCATCTTATGTAATGACAGGAGCATATGCAGTATGGAATGCTAGCGCAGGAGCAGGAATGATGGAGCCTGATTTTACATCATCAGCGAATATGATTCTAGAAGATGCAGCTGACCCTTCAACTGGCATGTGCATTGCACTAACTTGTGACTATGGACCAATGCTAGTGGCTGGAATGGGTGAGCCAAATGAAGTAGTTACACCTACAAGGGCTGCGTTATACGGCTACTCTGATGTCGCAGAACCTGAGAGGACTCATATCGATTGGGCTGTATATGCACTGGCAGGTAGTACCTTCTTAGCAAATGGAGGTGGTGCAGATCTAACCACTACAGATAATAATAGAGAAAGACTGCAAGAAGTTAGTGGAGTAAATATTGCAAATCCTGCGGTTCTTGAATACCTATTATTTGGTATAAATGAGGATGGTTTAGCAGAAGGAATAATTCAAGAAACTGACTTCAATGGATTACCACTAAATGGTAATATTCTTTTCTTATTAGGTGCACAGGGAGATGCTTTTAGCACTATGAGTACCTATGGAATAGGATTAACTCAACTTCTTGGATTAGCAGATTGGGCTGGAGCTTGGATAGGTATGCTGGGAGTTCCTGCAGAATTCCCAATGATACTTCTAGGAGAAGCAGGAACAATGAATGCAAACGATTGGTGGGTAGAATCATTCGGTGGCGAAGAACCTCTTGCAGGAGGATATATTCCTCTTGGCCTAAACATGGGTGAATGGGAAGGACAAATTGACATGTCAGCAGAAGATGTAAAAAATCTACTATATGATAGCCCATATGCACTTGCTACTACTGGTTTCGGAGCTGATTTCATGTATGGAGAAGCTACTGGAAAGACCCTCCCCCAAGGAACTGATGGACCAGAAGCTGGTGGTGAAGTATCAGATTGGAATGATGAATACGTAGCAAATTTGTACGGAATAAGTGTTTTGGAAGCTCAAGCAGTTAGAAATTATATCTCTAACTTCATGGTAGATGTAGTTGTACCTACCTTACTAACATTCCAAACCGGCGCTGAAGCCTACACTACCCAGACTGTTGATCAATGGCTGTTTGGAGCTTGTGATCCAGTACTGGAATTCCAATATGGTTCAGTTGCTTGCTATTCAAGTCTAGAAACTAATAAAACGTACTATGGTTCAGTATCTGAAGAATTCCCTAATGGAATATCAACTGGAGATGATTCAGCATATGTAATGAGCATTCAAGGAGATACAATAGGTCAAAGGTTAATGCAAGGATATGTTAATACTGATGGCGATGGACTCTGTGATTTCGATTATACAGCAAGCGGAATATACCTTGGTGAAGATATTGAATGCACAGAAGGGCAATTATACGGTATGACCGAATTCCTAACTTGGAGAGCTCCCGCGAAAAATGAAGCAAATTTCGGACTCATGGAAGAGGCAGTTGGTTCAAGTGTTGATTATGCAGTATTGGAGAATTCAATAGGAGCAATTGGAGATTCAGATAATTCATTCAAGTATAACCTAGGAGGTTATGCTGTAGCAATGACAGAAGTTGGCGACGAAGTAGAATTCAAAGGAATACCTATGGTAGAACACAGTATAGTTCTTGATGCGACTCAGCATAACATACAATCAAAATTAATTCCAACAAGTCTATCACCAATATCTGTAACACCAGGTGTATTAGGATTATATTTCAACGGAAATGTTGACATGAAAGTTGAGCCTAATACAAATGCAGTAATGTATGGTCATGGAACATTACAATTCATGTTAGATATCAGAGGACTAGGATATGACAGCCCTGATCTAAGTGAAGGAGCAACAGATGCTTATCCTGTTTTCGAAATTGCAATTCATAGTGAAATAGATGATGAAGGTGCAGAAGGAGTAAGAGGAGCAACTGATAGTATGGGAGTAATGGGCTTCATGAACTTAGATGCCCCTATGCCAATTCTCGCACTAAATATAGCCCAATTAGTAATTTACCTACTAGCTTTGGGAATGGTGGCATATGGAGGAATGAATATGTCGACAAAGAATAAAGAAGAGTAATACATTTACTGTTCTTATTCTTCCCTTCATCACGAAGGGTTCAATCATTCTCGCTCGTCCCCTAGAATAGGGGGGTTTGTGTGAGACTGAGATATATCGATCGTATTCGGGCTATTGCAATACTCTGTATGGTTCAAGTCCATACTGCAGCAATAATTCCTCCAGAAGGAATTTCGGTTGACCATCCTATCGCATTTGTTTCTGCCGCAATAGGGGGAATGGCAGCACCAATGTTCGTCACCATTTCAGGATGGGGAATATACCGTAGCGCAATCAGAAGAAGTGATTCAGGAAATAATGATATTTCATCTTGGATTTCATGGATTATTCCACGTATCACTATACTAACTATTTGTCAGCTATTAGTTAACTCAGCATTATTGATTGACAGAGGCGGAAGGTTTGATTGGATGACTCCGGGAGTACTGACTTTACTGGCATTAGCATCTCTTATTGGCCCTGTAATAGTATATCTAACAAAGAAACAACGATTTTCTATGATGCTATTGTTTATAATTTCACCAATGATAATTGGCGACCTGAATGGTGTAGACCTATATTGGAGTGAAAGAGTATCATCAATTGGAATGGAAGAATGGATTGAGAGACTTTTATTGAATGGAACGTATCCAGCATTACCTTGGTTAGCGTTTATATTTTTAGGAAGTTTGATAGATGAAGATAAAGAAAATTTAGATAATCAAAATAAGATAGTCAAGGTTGGTCTAATCATAATTGCTATCAGTATGGTTTATTCACTATATGAAAGAATACCATGGGCTCTGACAGAAGGTAATGCAATACTAACTTTTTTCCCAGCTAATCCCATGTTCATTCTCACTTCGGGTATATTTGTAGTCATCTTATTCCGAATTTTAGAAGGTGGTGAAAAATCAGGAGGTGAGCCCTTTGGAGGAAAAAAAATCTCGTGGTTAGAACCTGCAGGGAGATTATCTTTAACAATATATGTAGCACACTTTGTATTATTGGGGATTGTAGCATATGAAATGCAAAATCAATCTCGTTTGGAAATCTATACTGCATTTATATTGACGATTTTACATACCGCTATATGGATTCCTTTGTCTATATGGCATGAAAAATATATCCCTAAACTTTCATTTGAAGAGGTTTTAAGAAGACTGAATTAGTCTTATAGATAGTCTGTTGTCCAACTTATGGGGCCAAACCAGTCAGTATTTTGATGATTCGATGCTTGTATTCTACCATAGTATGTAGTCCCCCAAGACAAACCGCTTACAGTAGTTGAATGATTACCAACAGAAGTAATTCCTAGATTCAGACTACTAGCCCAACCAGTAGACTGATTACCCATATCAATAGTTCCATAATAGAAAGTTAAAGACGTGTTAGTTCCATTATCATAAGTTTCCCAAGAGATATCTGTCGTACTTGTTGTCTCATCAGAAGAGTCTAAATTTCGAATAATTGCATCATATACAAAGAAATCTCCACGAAGAGAGTCATTATTCCAGACAGGTAAATGATCTAGGGCATCATAAGTTTGTTCGTTTAGAGGGAATCCCCATGCAGCATGGTAAGGAGCAAGATTGTATCCAGTTGTGTTAGAAAGATGCATTACCCAATAGTTGAATTCTTCAATATCACCTATTGGAATATCATCAGTAGGTAGAGTGTAGTAAAGACTCAAGGTTTCTGTTATTACATCCCAACCCCATTCTTCTTTAATGATTAAAAATGTATCTAGAGCAGTCCAAACTGACCAATTAGAAATATTAGAACCATCATCGAAATATGATCTCATTCTTGATTCTCTTTGCTGAGGATCTACAGCACTGTGGCCCTCAACTCCAACTAAATCTTCCATCAGATAAACACTTGCAAAGTTACAAGTGGTTTCGGTATTACCAGGTAATGTAGAAGGCATCCATTGATGATTATGACCTAGTTCATGAAACATGCCCCAATCGCCATTTTCACTCATAAATGTATAATTCACTACATCTGGAACGCTTAAATCATGAGCCATAAAAGGATAACCTGAGTGCATCCAACCAGCAGATATCTGTACATCAAAAACTGCTCTTTCAACTCTCGGCCAAGGTTCAAAACCGTAAAGTTGATGTTCCATATTTAGAGCACTGTCCCACCAACTCATTAACTGACTAGGATTATCAAGATTACGTATTTCAGAGCTTGGAACCGTCATAATAAAATTATTAGAAACTAATTCTGCCCATGGTGCAGGATTATCTTTCTCAGAATATAACCATTCAAATTCAGATGTTTCACCTAATACAAACAGAGGTGCCCTAATAGCGCCTGAAATTGTAATTTGTAAATCACCAAATTCTGAACCTGCAGGTATCGAAGCATAAATCGGTCCCCCGAATGAATTGGCTATTTCTGACGTAGTATTATCAATAGACCAATACCTATAGATTTTTGAATGACGCTTGATGATATCTTTGTCCCATAAACCATCTGTATGTGCGCCTATTAAGATACTAAATCCTAATTCAGACGTAGCATGATCAACTGAAATTGTAATAACTTCGCCAGGTGGAGCATATAATCCAGTCGACATTCTCAGACTTGAGCGAGCTCCTGAGTAACCAAAATCGCTGGGTAACCCTGACTGATTGCCATTAATGGTAACAGTCCGAGTTATACGAGTAGCATTAGACGAGACTGCACCAGGAAATTCAGTATGGCTAGGGTGCACCGGAAGTTCGTCAGCAGGAAGATTTTGTGTAAGAGATTCTTCTAACCTTAGTATAATATCTGAAACAGGATCATCCCCTAAATCATGACCTATAGAACTCCAAAGAGTGCTGTATTGTATAACTGTCCAACCAGTTAAATTAACTAATTCTCTAAGTGGAGTCCAGAAATCAATAAAGTCAAGAGGTAAAATTTCAGTACAATCTGAAATAGAATTATAGGCGATATTTGCATCATCATTCGATAACTCAATTCCATCTATGCGATCACTTAAAACTGCATTTATAGCGTTATGAGGCGTATAGAGTAGATTAGGCAATTCAAAGTTAACCTGATTATAACCCCATGTATTCGAAACTAGTAGTCCAGTTACTTTTGAAATCTTATTGCCAGGATAATTATGAGAAACATCAGCATTAGAATATGACCAATACCAAGAGTGGCCTCCCATAATCAACCCTCCTCCACTAAGTAAAAACTCCTCTATAGCTAAATTATCATCATCATCATGACCATTCCAAAATTCATCTATAAGACAATCGATTCCAGAAAGATCTGAGGGAGTAACTGAGAGATGGACATCATGTCCTGCGGATCTCAAATCAGTTTCCCAATCATCGAAACCAGCGCCATATGCAAGACCTACATTAGCGGATGGTCCACAAGCCCATTCTATTGCACGAAGTGTGAAGTCATGGTCTTGAGTCACCCAACTTTCGTGACCATAGCCAACTATTTTTCCACGACCAACATGCCCTGCAGATACTACTGTATTATCATTTGAATCTCTACCCAAAGGGAAGGACCACTCTCCAATTGGTAGAATAAGTGAAGACGAACCACTCCAATCAGCATCTTCTAAATCATATAATAATTCATTTTGATCGGCTCTTAAATCATGTATAGCAATCCAAATATTCAGACCCACTGCTCCACCAGTATTATTAGCCCAAATAGTATATTCTTGCCAATCGGTACGAGAATCAGGGACACCTATAATTGTACCATTATCAAGTAAAATAAGTCCTGATGGAAGATCAGGATTAACTTCCCAAGAATCAATAGCAGGACCATTGTTTGTCACTGGAATCAATACGCTAAGGTTAGAAGACAGCGTATATTGAGATTCAGACCAAAAAATTTCATCAGGAGGAAGACTACTGATACTAATAATTAATTCAGTTGTAGTATAACCTCCTGAATTATTAGCCCATATTTGATACGTTAAAGATTCTTGAAGTTCCATAGCAACTCCAGAAATTTCACCATTTTGATTATTAAAATAGAGACCAAAAGGTAGAATTGGAGATATTTGCCAGTAATCAGGAGACCCACCAGACCAAGTTGGAATAAGAGTGGAGATATTTTCATCAATAGTTAATTCTAGGACATATGGGTCATAACGGATGTTAGTTGGAGCTAAATCATTAACTAAAATGAGAATTGTTGTAGTAATTGAGCCACCGGTATTTATCGCTGTCACATAATGCTCCCTTACTGCATGCAATTCTGAGGGTGACCCTGATATCGAACCATCGTCTAAACCAAACACAAGACCTTCAGGTAATGGTGGTTGAATTATCCATTGTATAACTTCTCCTCCGTCAACAGTTGGTATTTCTTCTATAGATTCACCAATAAGCCATTGAAAAAGATTACCTGAGTAATAAAGATTCGCAGGGGCCTGATGAGTAGTAATTATTCGAAGAGTAGTTGAAACTGAACCTCCAGAGTTGGATGCTATAATTGTATGATTAGTATCACCTAATAGTTGAGATATACCTGAAATTTCACCTGAATCATAAATTTCTAAGCCATCTGGCAAATCAGGTATTACATCCCAATCGATAATTATTCCACCTGAAACATCTGGCTTAGTAACCCCACAAGATTTGTGAAGTGTACAAGTAATTATGTTATCTGTATAAATAATCAGATCAGGTGGTGGTGGTAATATATCTATATTAATAATAAATACACTAGAGCCCATGGAATTAGTACCAATTATTGTAAAACTTGTAGAGATTAATTCTATTTCTGGAGTTCCGCTAAGAACACCATTCTCTGAATCAAGACTCAAACCTTTAGGTAATCGAGGATTAACCAACCAATTTTGAGGACCATCTCCTGTAAAACTAGGTGTTAATGACTGCATGGTCGTCCCAACAATCAGTTTTAACGAATCTTCACCATAATCTAAATTATCTGGAGAAATCATTAATCTACAATATTCACCAGTAAAAATTTCATTAAAGAAACAATCATCTTCGGTTATTCCATCAATACCACAACTAAGATCTGTTGGTTCTAGTTCACAATTAATTTCTTCTGTTTTAGGGTTTTCATCGCCTAAAAATGATAGACAACCCGGACTTATCATGAGAAAAGTCAACAACAAAGCAACGAATTTGATAGACCTCATGCTGTTTGTATCGAAGATTTCTTCATAAAGTATATGCAAGTAAATTATTCTAATCCAGGATAAGCAGGTCCGCTATCAAAACAGTATCGCACCGTTTGGTAATTTGATTTGAATAATTTGACATCAGATTTTATTTTAGATGTATCTTCATTCTTTATTAGAGCACGTGAAAAGAAAGTAGCGACATCTTTCATTTCATCTGTTCCCATACCGACTCGAGTTAATTCAGGAACACCTAGTCTAAGCCCACTTGGTTGCATTGCCTTAGTATCTCCTGGAAGCATATTCATATTAGTTATAATTCCTGATTTCTCGAGTAACTCAGCGGCTTTTCTCCCTGCACCAGAATCAATTTCACCGTGGCGGGTAAGAACCTGATGACTAGCAGTATAACCTCTGTCTTCTGCAAGAACATCAAAACCTTCTGCCGCTAAAGCAGAAGCAAGAGACTTAGCATTAGCAACTATATCTTTAGCATAATCAGAGCCAAATTCTTCGAATTCTGCAAGAGCTACTGCCTTCCCTGCTACATGATGGAGATGATATGATGAACAAGTCCCAGGGAATATTGAATTATTCAATTTACGATGGAATTTTTCATCCGAAGAATTAGAAAGAACGAAACCTCCTTGTGGTCCAGGGAAAGTTTTGTGACTACTTCCAGTCATTACATCAGCACCTTCCCTTAAAGGATCTTGAAATTGACCACCTGCAATTAATCCAAGGACATGTGCTCCATCATACATTACCTTGGCACCGACTTCATGAGCAGCATCTGCAAGTTCTTTCAAAGGCGTAGGGAATAAAAATACAGATTGTCCAAATAATGCAAGGTTCGGTTTAGTTTCTCTAATTATTTTCATTGATGCATCGATATCAGGTTCCATCCGATCTATATCCCAAGGATATGTGACTAAATTTAATCCACGAACACCTACTGCACCCATTCGAGCATGAGATATATGTCCACCATCGGCTGTTGATACAGCAGTTATTGTTTCACCAGGTTTGACTAAAGCCTTCAAAGCAGCTAGATTTGAGACAGTACCAGAAGTTGATTGGATATTTGTAAAATTACAATTAAATACTCTTTTAGCAGATTCAATACCTAATGATTCTATGCTATCAAAATCATCACATCCTTGGTAATATCGCTTACCCGGATGTCCTTCCGCATATCTACCATGAAGATCTGAATTTACTGCCTTTGCGACTAATGGAGAGAGTACATTCTCACTAGCAATCATAGGTAAACTATCTCGATAATGTCTACCTGATGAATCAACTGAATCTAATATTGCAGTCGCCTGTGCCTTCCTGTCCATGGTGTTTCATAGTAACTAGGTCAAAGAGTTTAGCGGAACAAAGTTCTCAAGATAATTTAGAAATATCAGAATCAGATATAGTAAATAGACTGGCTTAAAATCATTTAATATAGGTCAAGAGTGAGTGAAATACAATAAGTAGTAATTCTGCGCAAAGATGTATGGCCTCTAAACAACGTGTATCTATGATTCTAGTACTTTTGCTTGTTTTATCAGTTTCTGAAACAACATTTGGATACAGTGGAGGGAAGACTGGATCTACTACATCTGGATGTGGATGTCATGGAGGAAGTGGTGGTATTACACCTATACTCTCAGGTCTTCCAAGTTCAGGATATGAAGAAACTACAGCATACACCTTGAACATAGGTGGGACAGGAGGTCCTTCAGGAACTAAAGGTGGATTCAACCTAGATGCTGACTTAGGTTCATGGTCAAATCCGGGGGCTAATGCTAAATTACAAAGTGGTGAAGTAACTCATTCTAATTCAAATTCGAGAAGTTGGAGCGTGACTTGGACTTCACCAGCCAATGGTTCAGGAACAGCTACATTTTACCTAGTAGTTAATTTTGCTAATGGGAATGGAGCCACTTCAGGAGACGATTGGGCTACAAGCACTTGGACTCTTAATCAAAATGTCACTTCAAATGGAGATAGTGATGGTGATGGGTGGTCGGATTCTGACGAATCAGCTTGTGGAACTGATTCATCAGATAATACCTCAATACCAATAGATACTGATTCAGATGGTATATGTGACCCTATTGATACTGATGATGATGGAGATGGATGGTCAGACTCAGATGAGGTTGCTTGTGGAACAGAAAGTAACAACTCAACATCAATTCCAG
>CAXDMJ010000040.1:0-10872 GCA_963990035.1 uncultured Candidatus Poseidoniales archaeon
AAGCACACTCTCTTTTTGTCTGCATAATAATTATCTAACAATGAGGTACATATAAGATGATGTTTGGTTTTGATAGTTGACATAATATATTTTCTTCAATATCTTTTTTTCAATAATATTAAGAACCTTCGAGTAAACCGATAAAGTCCGGCGAGATAGTTTACTTATTTGGGACTAGGGTTCTCGCTTGCCGGAATCTAAATTGTATAATTTAGATATGCCAAATGATAAAGGAATAAGGAAGTGATGTAATAGTTAGAAGAATAATTAATAATATCTGGAGTTTAACTCTAGTTAGATCTGGAGGATATACGATAAATAATGAATTAGAGGATGCACTTTTTGCATTTGGTAGGACATTTGAAGAAGTTAAAACACATCCTAAATGCCGTATACCTACTGGTTTAGTAAATTTACTACGAAGAAATAATTTACAAAACATCGCTCTTGAAACAGGATTTTTTATAGAAATATCCTCTAAAAAAATACAACAAAAAGACTGGTTTAAATTCGAGCAAGTTATTTCTGTCAAGCCAAAATCAGGAAATAATTGCTCCATGGGCACATCTCTAAGAGCTGTTTTTTCATTAGTTAATGGCTTCGATACATTTGAATTAGGTACATATCCTTGGTCGGATTCTATGCCTAATCAATTATGGATTCGAGTAAGTGAACTTGATGATCGTACTTTAGCATGGGTGCTTTCAGAAGATAAGATTCTCTGTGGTGATATTAATGAACAAAGGACATTACATGATTTTTATGAATTAGAACTAAGTTGTCCTAAACCAGTAGAATATCTACGTCTCCCGCCACCTCCCGAAAAGTCATATAACTTTTTTGATAATGAATAATTAGAATGATATATTTTCTGCGTTCTATTTCCAAGTTTATTCATTCCATTCTCACTGAATAATCTATGTTGATATGTCAAGAATATCATAATGTGAATTAATTTTGAAATATTTATATCACAACGTTCATTGGTATTCTGACGACCACTTAGTGATATGAAGTATACCTTATGGCGGAAATTAGCCACTGAGTTTATGGGGACATTTCTACTTTCTTTTACAATATGTGCTTCAGGATTATATGGGTCTGCTGGTGATTATGCTCCCGTTGTAATTTCATTTAATCTAATGATCATGATATATGCAGGGAGATATATATCAGGTGCACACTATAATCCTGTGATTACGGTCTCAATTTATCTTAGAGGTATTTTTGATAAAAATGATATTTTACCATACATCTCTGTACAAATAATTGCTGCCGTTACAGCTGCATTAGTAGTAGAGTCATTTTCATTATCCGATTCCACATCTTCTTCAATATTTAATCTAGGGTATGAAGCAATAATTGCTGAGTTTGTTTTTACCTTTGTATTTGCATATGTGGTATTATATGTTGCAACTACTGAATCTACATTGGATAATAACTACTATGGCGCCATCATTGCTCTTGTCATATTTGTCGGCGCGATAACAGTTGGTAGTATTTCTCTTGCTTCGTTTAACCCTGCAGTTACTAGTGCTCTGATTGTTTCTGGGAAAGTCACTCTTGGCGAATCATGGATGCATTTCATTCCACAATTTGTTGGAGCAATTCTTGCAACATATTTGTATAGATATTCTCATCGTATTACAAATTAATACAATTAATTATCATTAGGGAAGTATGTTTTAAGCAATATCAAAACGATCAGCGTTCATCACTTTGGTCCATACAGCAATAAAATCAGATTTAAATTTATTTTGATTATCGTCTTGAGCATAAACCTCGGCAATGGCTCGCAACTGAGAATTGCTTCCAAATACAAGATCAGTACGAGATGCCCTACGAAGAATTTCTCCACTTATTCTATCTCTCCCTTCATAGGAGTTACTTCCAGTGGCCGTCCACTCTACACTCATATCTAGGAGAGTTGTGAAAAAATCGTTAGATAATTCATTATTGTTATTGGAAAACAAGCCACGATCATCAGAACTGACACCAAGGGTACGTAAACCACCTACAAGGACAGTCATTTCAGGAGCAGTTAGACCAAGGAGTTGTGCTTTATCAAGCATCATTTCTTCTGGACTGACTGCAAAGTTCTTCTCAAGGTAGTTTCTGAAACCATCCGCTACAGGCTCCAAGACTTCAAACGATTTTACATCCGTCTGTTCAATGCTTGCATCTCCTCTACCTGGTGTGAATGGCACACTCATCCCAGATGCTTTCTCTATAGCAAAGTTTCCTGCAAGCACAATTGTATCTGCTATGCTGACATCATTTTTCTCAGCAATAATGCTCAGTGTGTTGAGGATATCAGTAAGTTGTTCGGGTTTATTGCCTTTCCAAGTATTTTGTGGTTCAAGTCGAATACGTGCGCCATTAGCACCTCCGCGCATATCAGAACTACGATAGGTAGAAGCGCTAGCCCATGCAGTTTCTACAAGCTGTGTTGTTGAAATTCCGCTAGCAGCGATAGCTGATTTTACCTTTTCAATATCGTAGTTAGAAGGGCCTGAAGGTACTGGGTCTTGCCATATCAGTTCTTCATTAGGTACCTCAGGACCGAGGTATCGAACCTTAGGTCCCATATCTCGATGTAGTAACTTGAACCATGCACGAGAGAATATATCTGCAAACTCATCAGGATTTTCATGAAATCGCTTGGAGATCTCATGATATACAGGGTCCCTTAGGAGTGCCATATCTGCTGTAGTCATCATTGTTGTTACTTTCTTACTATTGTCATGAGCTGATGGTGCCATATGTTCTTCTGAGGGATTGATAGGGTGCCATTGATGTGCACCCGCTGGACTCTTTACAAGTTCCCATTCATAATGAAAAAGTAAATCAAAGTAACCATTATCCCATTTAATTGGATTTGCAGTCCATGCCCCTTCAATACCGCTAGTGATGGTGTCATCTCCTAAACCTGATTTATGAGCATTCTTCCAACCAAAATTTTGTTCTTCTATGGAAGAGGCTTCGGGTTCTGAACCAACTAGGCCTGCATCTCCTGCTCCATGGGCTTTTCCAAATGTATGCCCTCCTGCTACAAGAGCAACAGTTTCTTCATCATCCATAGCCATCCTAGCAAAAGTTTCACGAATATCTTGAGCACTGAGAAGTGGATCTGGCGTTCCATTAGGTCCCTCCGGATTAACATAAATAAGGCCCATTTGTACTGCTGCAAGAGGATTTTCTAAATCTTTACGTGTATCACCATAGCGATTATCGCCAAGCCATTCATCTTCTGCACCCCAGTATATGTCTTCTTCAGGATGCCAAATATCTTCTCTTCCTCCGCCAAATCCAAAAACGGGACCACCCATTGATTCAATGGCAACGTTTCCCGCTAATATTAGGAGATCAGCCCAACTAATTTTATTTCCATACTTTTGTTTAATAGGCCATAATAATCGTCGTGCTTTATCGAGATTACCGTTATCTGGCCAGCTATTTAGAGGGGCAAAGCGCTGTGAACCAGTTCCACCACCACCTCTTCCATCACCTGTTCGATAGGTGCCAGCAGCATGCCAAGTCATACGGATAAAGAAGCCACCATAATGACCGTAATCTGCTGGCCACCAGTCCTGACTTTCAGTCATCAATAAATGTAGATCTTTTTTCAATGCATCATAATCCAGACTTTTGAATGCTTTGTTATAGTCAAATCCAGAGTCCATAGGATTAGACTTAATATCATGTTGATGAAGTATAGATATATTCAATTGATTAGGCCACCAATTACGGTTACTAGTTCCTTTTTCAGGAGTTGTTGCACCTCCATTTAAGAATGGACATTTCCCTTCAATGCTTGTTTCATCTTGATGCATAGCGCCTGTAGTTTGATTCAATGTATTAATGATTCTACAGGGTCTCATTAAGGTCAGCGATTAATTACATGTTTCTTCGGAACTTTCCACCGGTCTCGAATAGTGCCTGTGTAACTTGTCCAACAGTACAGTGTTCTACAATTTCCATCATAACTTCAAACAGATTACCGCCTTCTCTGGCTACTTGTTTGAGTCTTGCTAAACCTTCTTCTGCCTCTTTAGCATGAGCTTCTTTGAATGCTTTATTTCTATCGATTACCATCATTCTTTCATCCTTATCAGAACGTGTGACCTCGATATCGAACTCTTCTACAGATAGTGAATTATCTACTCCTTCTTCGAAAGTATTAACTCCAATAATTGGTAACTCTCCAGAGTGTTTTCTATGTTCATAGATCATTGATTCATCTTGTATCCTATTTCTTTGGTAATTGACTTCAAGAGCGCCTAGAACTCCGCCACGCCTATGCATTTCTTCGAATATCTTCAGTATTTCTTCTTCAACAGAATCGGTCAACCAATCTGCTACATGTGAACCTTGTAATGGGTTTTCATTTTGCAACCATCCATATTCTTTCGAAAGAATAAGTTGTATTGCAACTGCATCTCTTACTGTGTCTTCAGTAGGGGTTCCAAATGCCTCGTCACGAGAATTAGTATGAAGTGAATTAGCATTATCAGCTAATGCATAAAGTGCCTGTAATGTAGTTCGATAATCATTCCATGTATATTCCTGAGCGTGTAATGATCTACCACTACTCTGTATGTGATACTTCAGTTTCTGACCACGCTCATCAACTCCATACATATCCCGCATAGCAATAGCCCAAATTCTTCTACAGACTCTACCAATCACTGCATATTCAGGGTCCATACCATTGGAGAAGAACCAACTGAAGTTTCTCAAGAATTTATTAGCATCTAGACCTCTTGATTTGAATAACTCCACATATGTTAGACCATTAGAAAGTGTCAGAGCTGCTTGAGATATTGGATTAGCTCCTGCTTCTGCAATATGATATCCTGATATCGAGACGAAGTAGTGATTCCTCACTCCGTTATCAACATAGAACTCTGCAACATCCCCCATCATCCTCAATGCAGTATCGAGATTGAATACTAGTGTATTCTGACCCATTGATTCCTTTAATTGGTCAGCTTGTACTGTCCCTCTTACGGTACTCAAAGTTCTAGACTTAATTTCAGCATGTTCTTTCTCATCTGGCTTACGCCCATTATCATCTTCGAACTTCTTTACCTGTTGTCTAATTGCCACATTGAAGAAAGCCGCAAGATGCCACCAATAGTTTCCATTGATAGTTTTTGATACTGAGGTATTAGCTGCACACAGATCAAATCCTTCGAATAATTTTTCCATTTCGTCTACTGTACTTATTGAAACTCCACTTTCGCATACCTTTCCAAATATATCTAACCTTTCTTGAGGGTCATTTCCATACAAACTAGGTGAATCAAATGCTACTGATAATCGGTTGAAGTCCTGGTCTTTAGAAAGGAAGTGATATCTTTTGTTTGTTCTCTCTGCACTACCTTCTCCTGCGAACATTCTGACCGGTAACTCATCTTGTCTCTTGAATGGAAAAACTCCTCCAGTGTAAGGGAACGAGCCAGGGATATTCTCTTTTCGAATCCACTGTAGAGTGTCTCCCCAGTCACTGTAATCTGGTAATGCCACTCTTGGTAAATCTAAGCCGGAAAGTGTAGTCCTTGTTGTTTTTACAGGGATATTCTTGTTTCGAACAGTATAGCTTGTAGATCCTGAGCGATATTCTTCTGCTTTAGTTTTGAAATTATCTAAACTCTCCCACGCACTGTCAGGTATTTCTAAACGAATTGATTCTAACTCTTCTCTCAACCCATCTGCGGATGATTTATTCTTTGAATTCATTTGTTTAGCAGCAGCTTCTAATTGTTGAACTAGTCTTATTTTGGAAGCAACTTCATTGGTCCTTTTGTGGTAATCTCTGATTGAACTTGAAACTTCAGCCAGATAACCCTGTCTTTCAGGAGGTATTGGTGATGATCGATGTGGTAGTCCATCTGGCCCCATTCTTGCTTCTGCCGATGAAAATGATTGTGCATATTTTTCATTTAGTAAAGCGCATAATTTTTGCCAGAGTTGGTCAACACCTGCATCTGCGAATTGACTAGCAATAGTTGGTACCACAGGTAATTCGGAATTTGTTGCTTCCCACATCTCTCTATTTCTTTTGAATTGTTTACGGATTTCTGCCAATGCATCTTCAGCACCAGGTCTATCGAATTTATTCAAAACTACAATGTCTGCTGAATCTAACATTTCTAACTTTTCTAATTGACTAGGTGCCCCATATTCTCTTGTTGTAACATATAATGAAAGATCGGCTACCTCTGTTATCGCATCATTACCTTGGCCTATTCCACTAGTTTCAACAACTACAAGATCAAATCCAACTGCTTTACAAGCCTCAATCGAGCGTCCAATACAATCTGCAATTTCTCTTCCACTATCTCTACTAGCAAATGAACGCATGAATAAATTCTCATCGGATAATGAGTTCATTCTAATTCTATCACCTAGTAATGCTCCACCTGTCCTCTTACGAGTAGGATCAGTGGCAAGTAGAGCGATTTTAGTCCCTGGATTATCTCTTTGTATCCTCAACATTAATTCGTCTGTAAGACTAGACTTCCCTGCTCCACCTGTCCCTGTCAAACCAACTACTGGACAAGTTGAACCATCTGTTGAACGAACTTTACTTAAGATCCGGTTAAACATTTTTTCATCTGCATTTTCAGCTAATGTAAGTAATTTTGATACTGATCCATGATTATCTGCTGTTATTGGTTTATCGAGTGATTCAAACCTTGCACTATCTAACAAGTCATTTTTTGAGGCCCTCTTCATAGCATCAGAAACCATACCTGTAAGTCCTAGTTCTCGACCATCTTCTGGTGAGTATATTTTAGCTATTTTCGAATCAAGTAAATGTTGTATTTCATTTGGAAGTATAGTACCTCCACCACCACCTACTAGGACGACATGACCAAATCCAGCATCATCTAGGATTTGCTTTGTATGAGTAAACATCTCAACAGCTCCACCTTGATATGAAGTAATTGCAACACAATGAGCATCTTCCTGAATAGCAGCCTTGGCAACTTCATCCGCGCCTCTATCGTGCCCTAGATGAATTACTTCACATCCCATTGACTGGAAAATACGTCTAAATATCCCTATAGCTGCGTCATGACCATCAAAAATTGCTGCCGCAGTAATGATTCTTAGTGGAGATTTAAGCTTCTCGCCATTCTTCTCCATGAAGTTCCGAAAGCATTGGTGCACAAGAAGAATCCTATAAAAAATTGTCAAATGACGGGTAAGTATTGAATACATATGAATTATCCAGATGTATACTATGGTCGCGCCAAAGATGTTATGTCCGCGCGATAATTCAGTACTTGTAGCACCTGAAATGACTAAAAAATCAGTTTTTTCTCGTAATGGGATTTCACATTGTCCTACTTGTGCCGGCCTTGCAATAAATTCTCATTCTGCAACATCTGAATTTTGTAGTAATAAATTAGAGATTATGCATGATGGTTTCAAAGATGAGGGTACTCTAGTGTCTCTTTGCTGCCCATTTTGTCAATCAGACATGAAAGTTAGAGACTTTGCCTTTAGAAAAATTGATGGGAGTTTAACTGAATTAATCGAGGTTGATGGCTGTCCTAATTGTTCCTCATTCTGGCTTGATGCTGGAGAACTTCAACGTTTGTCTCCTCCTAGTGGTAACACTGACCACACTCCTTCTTCAGAAGCAGGAGCTCTTGCAATAGTATTCGAT
This sequence comes from uncultured Candidatus Poseidoniales archaeon, assembly GCA_963990035.1. Taxonomy (GTDB): domain Archaea; phylum Thermoplasmatota; class Poseidoniia; order Poseidoniales; family Thalassarchaeaceae; genus MGIIb-O2. The sequence goes on from CAXDMJ010000040.1 coordinate 7,682, forward strand.
CTATTACTTCATTTACCATTTATTTTGATATAATGACTAAAATTATCTATTGAAGAGATTTTATATTAATAGTAATTGGATGGATTAGATACTTATGATTGATGATAACTCTCCATCTATTCAATCTACTTCTAAAGAGAATATATTTACTGGTAATATAAGTAGTATCTCAGGTTTATCATCTCCTGCATCTATTACTCCTGTAGATCCGAATAAATTCATATGGTCTCAATTTTTCATTGGACTATTTCTTATTCCAATTTTCGCTGGAGTTATAATGTCTTTAAGCATACTAGAAATTGATAATTCAAATGATCCTTATTATGGGGATTATCACTATTTTAATGAAAACTATGAATCGGGTACTGTACTTATTAATGACGAAGAATACAATACTTGGGAAGCAACTTTTGAGATTCCAGAGATAGATATTAATGAGATTGACAAGAATGATTATTGGTTCTATACAAGTATTCGAACTTTTGATAATAATTGGGGTGATTGTGTCTTTGATATAGACATGAAGTTTACTCTAATTGAATCTCAGGATGGCACTCTTTGGTACCCAATGAACTGTTTCGGTGCGTTTGAAAATAATACTGCCTATTTCCAGATTTCGGGTCAAATTTTTATTTATGCTATAGACTACGATGACGGAATAGAATTAGTTAGTGTTGATGGTGATACTGATATTTCACTCGATTCAATAATTTTGGGATTTTTACCCTTCCTCATCCCTATCTTCTATCTTCTCATTATGATTTGGAGTTTTGTTAAGAAAAAAAAATCCTTGGGGTTTGGTTTACTTGGTGGAATTATTGTAGCCCCTATTTCCTTCTGTTTTTCAATTATATTATTCAGTTTTCTGATGTTTGATAATAGTTGGTAATCAAATAACTCCTCCAACCATTAGTCCTGCAAATACAAACATCAGTAAACCCATTGCACCATCAATAATGTGTGAAATAGATTTCAGTTTTTCTACTCTCCCCCCAGTAGTCAATATCATTGCCACAGTGACATACCAAGCTCCATCTATTATCATCCCTAATGCTCCCATTCCAAGAAGTGTCTCAAGACTCACATTTTCTTCAATAAATGGTGTATATAGTGCTAACATCCAAGCCAGAATCTTTGGATTCAAAAGTGCTATGGAAAATCCTTGAATAAATCCTTGTTTATTTTGCGACTCCTGATGACTTTCATCAACATATTTTGAGGGCCCTTTTCTTGCATGGTTAAGGAAAGTATATCCTAGCCAAACAAGAATGCATACTCCTGCCCATTTAAGTCCTGTTTCTGCTGTTTCATGTATGGAAATCGCAGTAGCAAATGCTCCGGCTGCAAGAAATGCATAAGTTCCAAATCCAATTCCATGACCTATTCCAGTCATTACCCCTTGTGTCCTTCCACCTGCTAGGGTGTTACGTAGAACAACTGCCAGAGATGGCCCTGGACTCATCGCTCCTAAACAAAATACTGTCGCAAGAGCAACCCATGCCTCAGGTGTCATATTGTCACCGCTTTTCAAGCGCCTTCGTACATTGCTTCAATTTCTGCAGTCCAATTTTCTCTAATTTGAATTCTTCTAATCTTAAGGGTAGGTGTTAATTCACCAAAATCTACATTCAAATCTCTTGGTAAGATTGTGAACTTCTTAATCTGTTCTGGATTACTAAATTGTCCATTTAACCTAGTTACATGTGCTTGCATTTCATTAAATATTTCTTCACTATCGGTATAGTCTGATACTGTTTTTCCAAAACCTTCTAGAGTTGTGATTTGTATTGCTGGATCTTTTGGTATTTTTGCAGGATCCATGCCATGTTTATCTCTTAGTATCGCACCAATGTCTAGGGTGAATAATGCACTGCAGTATTTTCTTGCATCTCCAATAAGCATACACTGAGATACCATTGGTATTGACTTCATAGTTTCTTCAATGACTAATGGTGCTATATTTTTTCCTCCAGAACTAACATATAATTCTTTGATTCGTCCTGTGATCTTAACATACCCATCTTCATCAATTTCACCTTTATCTCCTGAATGTAACCATCCATCTGTATCAATTGTATCAGCAGTAGCCTTAGGGTTCTTGTAGTACCCTTTCATGACATGTCTTCCTCTGAATAATATCTCTCCAGAGTCAGAAATCTTAAGTTCAGTTCCTGTGAAAGGTTTACCTACAGTTCCAAATTTATGATTTTTCTTGTAACCAAGACTTGCACCTGCAGTCGTTTCAGTCATCCCATATCCTTCATAAAGTGGGATGTCTAGAGTATGAAATAGTTTTAGAATATCTGGATTAATTGGTGCTGCACCTGTAATCGCATAAACACAATTCGACATTCCAATAGCCTCCTTTGCCTTTTTCTTGATAATTCCGCCTAGGATCGGTATTTTGGCCAATTTTACTTTTCCTCCGAGTTTAGCTACTAGATTACTGTAAACTTTCTCATAGATTCTAGGTACTCCAATGAATAAGTGTGGTTGTACTTCTTTAGCATAATCTATGACGTTCAATGGGGCATCGACAACAGTCATATGGAGGCCCCATCTAATATGTGCGTGACAGTCTACTAGTTGTCCGAAAACGTGCGCACAAGGTAGCCAAGAAACATAGCCCCATCCTCTTTCAAACTCTTGTAATTTCCAAACTTCCGCCAATTCGAAATCAATATTATCATGGCTCAGTTCCACTCCCTTTGGCTGACCGGTTGTACCTGATGTGTAGATTAGAGTAAATGTATCCTCTGGAGTAATATTGTCAACTCTCTTTTCTATCTCTGAATAATCAATTTCTGCTCCTTTTTCTATGAAATCAGACCAAGAAATACATTTTTCATGTTCTGGCATATCTACTCCATCCATTACGACTACTACTTCCACTTTGTCTAATTTATCCATTATTGCGTGTAATCTATGAGCACACATCTTTGCTGTGTTTCCTCCGTCCATTGGATTATCTCCAACGAAAACTACCTTTGAATCTGAATTACCAACAACCCATTCTACTTCTTCAGGGGAACAAGTATGGTACACTCCAACTGCCGCTCCATTACACATGTTTGCAGCATGATAAGACGTATACCATTCAATTCTATTATAGGAATAAATACTTAATTTATCACCTTCTTCAAAACCCATAGCTATTAATGATTTAGCCACTGATGCGGTTTGATCATGAA
>CAXDMJ010000041.1:0-10829 GCA_963990035.1 uncultured Candidatus Poseidoniales archaeon
TGAATGCTTGATCGGTTGGAGCAAATACAGTGAAAGGTCCATCTCCTTGTAATGTGCTAACTAAGTCAGCCTTTACTAGAGCAGCAACTAATGAGTCATGTACTCCTGTTGACATTGCAACTGCTGCAATGTCTACTAAGTCAGCTGGTGGCATTAGTACCATGTCGATGACATGGATTACACCGTTTGATGCAGGCACATCAGCCAACACTACAGTAGCATCTCCAATCATTACAGTTCCATCTGTTACTGTGAATGATGCATCATCTCCGTTAACCATTGCTACAGTTAATCCATCTGTTACACCAGCAGCATTAACCGCTCCTGAGTAAACGTGGTAGAGTAAGATATCTGTTAATACAGCAATCTCTGCGTTCGCGATAAACTCCATATCGATTCCAGCATCAGCGAATGCTTGATCTGTTGGAGCGAATACTGTAAACGGTCCATCACCTTGTAATGTAGCAACTAATCCAGATGCTGATAGTGCATTAACCAGTGAATTGTGTATTCCTGTTGACATTGCAGTTGTTGCAATATCTACTGGTGCTGTCCACATGTATGATTCACAAATTGCCTGTGTAGTATCTGTAAGTACGTGAGAAACTGTGTTGTAGCATCCAGTAAATTCTTCTCCACCCATGCTGTAGTTTTCTACATACATGTATGCGCCACATTCTTCCATTGATGCTCCAGCAGCAATGGTGTGTGTAGCGGAATTGTAACAAATACCGATTCCAGTGTATGGAGCCGGTGGCATTAGTACCTTGTCGATGACATGGATAACACCGTTTGATGCCATAACATCAGCTGCAGTTACTGTAGCATCCTCAATCATTACAGTTCCTTCCGTTACTGTAAATTGAGCATAATCTCCATTAACCATTTCTACTGCTAGACCATCTGTTACATCAGCAGCATATACTGCACCAGAGTAAACATGGTAAAGTAAGATATCTGTTAGAGCAGCGATTTCTTCATCAGTTGTGAATGCATCCAAATCGATTCCAGCATCAGTGAATGCTTGATCTGTTGGAGCAAATACAGTGAAAGGTCCATCTCCTTGTAATGTACTTACTAAGTCAGCCTTTACTAGAGCAGCAACTAATGAGTCATGTACTCCTGTTGACATTGCAACTGCTGCAATGTCTACTAAGTCAGCTGGTGGCATTAGTACCATGTCGATGACATGGATAACACCGTTTGATGCCATAACATCAGCTGTAGTTACAGTAGCATCTCCAATCATTACAGTTCCGTCTGTTACTGTGAATGTAGCATCATCTCCGTTAGCCATTGCTACAGTTAATCCATCTGTTACATCAGCTGCATAGACTGCACCTGCTGTGTAAACATGGTAAAGTAAGATATCTGTTAGAACAGCAATCTCTTCATCTGTATCAAATGTTGACAAATCGATTCCAGCATCAGCGAATGCTTGATCGGTTGGAGCAAATACAGTGAAAGGTCCATCTCCTTGTAATGTACTTACTAAGTCAGCTTGTACAAGAGCATCAACTAATGTATCATGTACACCGGTATTTGTTGCATTTGTAGGAATATCTTCACTGGAATCTGCCATAGCAATAGGCATCGTCACAAGACAGGCAGTCATTATTAAGGCAATTAGCGCGTTTCTGTTGTGCATGACCCTGTCGCGATTTTCATTCCCTATTTAATAGGTGTATTATTTGTCAATACATTTTTTCTACAAAAGAATATTTATCTTTATTTAGTAATTTAAATCTATCATATATTTATTTAATTACTTTATTAAATTGATAGAAATAAAAAACGCTTTTTTATATCTAGCATGGTCTTAGCACCTCTATGAGTGTAACAAGTTCTCAGGAAGTATTGATTGTAGGCGCAGGCCCAGGTGGTCTTGCTTCTGCTCTATTATTGGCTCATTCCGGAGTCAAAGTAACGATGCTTGAGAAATCTTCTGAAGTTGGGGGTCGTACAAAAATCGTAGAGATGGATGGTTTTAGATTTGACAGAGGACCAACGTTCTTTCACTATCCAGAAGTTATAGAAGAGATATTCCAGGCAATCGGCCGAGATGCTCACTCTGAATTAGGACTAATCCCTCTTGATCCATCATATAGACTAACTTTTGGAGCCGGTGGTTTTATTGATGCAACATCTAATCTTGACCAGATGACTGAAAGAATAAGGGAATTATCTGGTGATAAAAACGCTGAAGGTTTTGAAAAGTATGTTCTCGAGAATAGAAAAAAGTTAGATTTCTCACGAGTATGTTTACAAACTCCTTGGAAAGGTCCGACTGATCTCCTTACTAAGAGAGCAATGAAAGTTGCAACTATATTGAAGCCATGGGCCTCAGTTGCTAGTGATCTTTCAAGATTATTTGATGATGAAAGAGTAAGATTAGCAATGTCATTTCAAACTAAGTATCTAGGGATGAGCCCTTTCCATGCTCCCTCATTATTTACTATTCTAGCATTTCTAGAATATGAATATGGTATTTTTCATGCAAAAGGTGGATTAGGCTCAATAACAAAAAAGATGTCTGAAATTGCTATAGAACTTGGTGCTGAAATTAAATTAAATACTGAAGTAACTGAATTAATTTATGAAGGTAAGACGGTTGTTGGTGTGAAAACTAATGATGGCGAATATAGAGCCGATAAAATTATTCTGAATGCTGATTTTGCTCACGCTATGACTACTTTAATACCTGATTCTCGTAGAAAGCGTTGGTCGAATAAGAAATTAGAAAGTAAGGGGTATTCATGTTCTACATTTATGTTATACTTAGGGATTGATAAATTATATGATGAGCCACATCATCAAATTTATGCATCCAAAGATTATGAAAATAATCTGAAAGATATTACTGACCACAAGATAACATGGGATGATCCTTCACTTTATGTTCAGAATGCTTGTGTAACTGATCCCAGTTTAGCTCCAGACGGTAAATCTACATTATACGTTTTAGTACCAGTTCCAAATACTGATGAAAGTATAGTTTGGGATGATATTAAAGATGAATATAGTGAAATCATTTTAGATATGATGGAAAAGAAACTAGGTTTTGATAATCTTAGAGAATCCATTGTATCGAAAACCATTGTTACTCCCGATGACTGGAGTTCATCTGATATCTATCGAGGAGCAGTATTCAATTTAGCTCATTCATTAGATCAGATGCTTTGGCGACGTCCACACAATAGATTTGAAGAATTTAATAATTTATTCCTTGTAGGCGGAGGTACGCACCCGGGAAGTGGCCTTCCGACAATATTTGAGAGTGGAAGAATTACCAGTAAATTAGTTCTATCTGATTTAGGAATTGAACCCGATTGGAATGGAGTAGATACTTGGTTTGGTGATTTGAAAAAACCTAAGGTAGTAAGGAAAAGGAAACTTTCTGTTAAGGAAGTAAGTGGTCAAATATGAAATTGTTTGCTATTACTTTCATTCTCCTTAGTAGTATTTTTTGTGGATGTATTTCTCAAGAACAAATCATAGAAGAAGAGGATGTAATTTCTCCACCAGATAGAATGTCATTTTCCGCTCCACTGATGTCTTCAAATTCTAATTCTAGTGAAATGGTCTTACAGGAATATGTTTCAGATGGACCAGTGCTATTGATTTGGGTTGCTGCAGGTTGTATGGGATGCCATTCTTGGACTGATTTAATTACTGATGAAGTAAACAATGGTAACATCAGTAATTCTTCGTTACTTAGTATACACAGATATCCATCATTCGAATCAGTATCATACGTTGAGGAAGTTTATGGTTCTCATGAGAATTCTACTAATCCTGTGTCTTGGCCACTAGTTTTACCTTCAGAAGATACAATCGTCATCGATCTTGATACTGGATTAGAAAGTAAGGTTTCATTTTATGATTCGTTTGGATATCCATCCACCCCTACTCTCCAGATTATGGACACAACAGGAGAGATAATTTGGTCTTCCAAAACATATTGGCCATCTACAAGTGTCTTAGATGAAATTAAAAATTTAATAAATTGAGGCTATAATATAGATATTTACTATATTTCTTTTTCTTATCAACAATGTGGGTAGGCCCTTCGGGTTGCAATGCTATTTTTCCCTAAACATGAAAAAACACAACAACTGATGAATGGTTCGTTATTTTTCATAGGTCCTATTGCTATCTGTACCTACTTTCTATCAATGATATGTCTGGACTAATTGGACTATTAATCGATTCTCTTAATCCCGCGACAGCATTACAAGGTCTTGCTGATTTATTAGGTACAAAATCAGGAGCATCAGCTGCCTGGGCTCATATGGTTGCAGGGGGCATATTTGTTACTAGATGGATCTGGATACGTTGCGTTGAAGCAAAATGTGAACGATGGAAATCCTTCCTATCAATATTCTTCGGCGTTATGTTAATGCCTCTAGGCATAGGATTAGACCTAATATTAGTAAAAAATAAATAATTATTTTTTTGTTGTTATTGACCATAATCCTAGAGCAGAAAGTGAAAAACCTATTTTCTTAATGAAACCGAGTTGCAACCTTCTTGAGAGGACGTCCCCATTTCTTTTTTCTGCTTCTGATAGTATACTCGAATAAACAGCACACATCATTTGTGGATTTCTTCTTGAATCTCCTTCAATTAGAGGTACCAAGTTCAAAGCATTATTTCTATGAGTTTTTGTTCTACTGATGTAATGTTTCATAAAACTCTTCCACTTTTTGGTATTAGCTAGATTCATATCTCCTATTTCTTCAGGATTTATATCAAACATCTTTAATTCATCAGTTGGTAAGTAAAGTCTACCTCTTTCTCTATCTTCCTTAATATCTCGAAGTATATTTACCATTTGTAAAAATATACCCATTTCTTCAGCATACTCCCTAGCATCGGGATTAGAGTATCCATATATTTCTATAAGGCTGAGTCCAACAGTAGAAGCCACTTTGAAGCAATAACTTCTTACATCTTCGAAATTTTCATAGTTAGTTGGAAATAAATCATCTTCCATTCCTTCAATTAGTAATTTCAAGTCTGAGATCCTAATTGGAAACTTCTCTAGCGTATCTTTTAGAGCGATAAAAATTGGATGATTTACTGTAATATTTTTTTCTATAAGTTCAAGATTATCTCTGAACCACAGAAGTGCACGCACTCTTTGAAAGTGACTTTCATCTTCATTTGAGGGCTCACTCATCTTTTTGATTGCTAGAGCAATTGCTCTATACTCTGCTCTTTGGTTGAGGGAAATCAATTCTTCTTCATTTAGATTCGAGAGATTAGGTAGCCAATCACCATCTACAATGTCATCTACCTTTCTACAAAAAGCATACAATGCATGTACTGACAAGCGTTTTTCAACAGGTAATGATTTGAATGACCGTAAGAAAGATGAAGACGCAGAGCGAGTTATTTCTTCACAAATTTGGTACGATTCAGAAACCGAAATTTGTTTCAAAATTCTCGGCTCGTTGAGCAGGACCATGTACTTGTGAAATATACCTATATTATGAATGAGTGTTTGTCGATTACTGAATTAGTATGTCAGTTCTTCCCTTATGTTGAAGCATTAAACCTCTTCCGAAAGAGTATGGGAGATGGAGCGGTACTCACAGATTTAGAACGTAGTGATGAAGATTGTGTGCTAAGATTTGATGATGGTTTATCTTACAAGTTGAGCTATGTTTCTATTAGATCTAGGTGTCAATGTGCTAAATGTAAACCCCGGCAAGAAAATGAACAAAGAACTATTGAATTAGAAGAAGAAATCTCACGATTAATGTTGGAAAAACCGAAAGTTGAACTTGTTGGTCGATATGGTATCCGTTTCGAATGGCCCACTGGATGTTCATCTGGCATTCATTCATTTACGCACCTAAGAAAAGTTTCAGAAGAGCTTGGACAACTTCTAGATTCATAGTTTAGGTATCCGAAGTGCTGAAATGTACTCTATCATTCGCAGGGGCATCGGATGTTCGGGTTATCCCCGTTTTCCGATGGGTGATGATAATGAAAGAAGACAATCATAAGGTAGATTCCGATGATGATGATGATTCATGGGCATTATATGCTGATGCTAGTTATGGTAAATCAGAAATAGATGTTGAAGAAACTATTGAAGTTCCTGTTAAAGAAGAAGAAGTTTGGTATGATGGTGATGACTTTGAATTCGAAGGTGCAACAATAAATTGGGATGCACCTCCCTGCCCAGCACCCCTTGGTGTTGAACATATTATCCGTATTGGGTGCTGTAATTTCTGTGTCCAGAGACTAGCTGGTCGAAGAACCGCTTCTAAGGGAGAAGATGGTGGTAAAGAGATTAGGAAAGAGGCATATCAAAGAAATCCTGAACTAGAAACATTAGAAAAAAATGATTTATGCCCTTTGTGTGAAAATCTATTTGACGATATAGATAATATTGTTAAAAGAATAATTGACCAAATTGGTGAAGTTGAGCATTCGACAATTCAACTTGGAATACATTTACCAAAAGATCTACTTGAAGATGAAGATAAGATTCGTTCAAGACATGGTTCCCCTGGCTCACCTCATCTCAAACCCTCTTTTGTTAATGAAATACAACTAAAACTTTCTACTTTAGTACATGAAGTTACTTTTGTTAAAGAAAAGCCGGATTTAATGATTCTCGTGGATGGTCTAACATTAATGGTTAATGTTGATGTCAGACCAGTTTTCTTATATGGTCGGTATCGAAAATTAATTCGAGATTTACCACAAACACGATGGCCATGCCGCGCTTGTCGTGGCCGTGCCGAAGGGTGTGAATCTTGTAATCAAACAGGTCTTCAATATGCGGAGTCAGTTCAAGATTTGATAGGTGAACCTATTCGTCTTTCTTTAGCCGCAGAAGACACCTCTTTCCATGGAATGGGTCGAGAAGATATTGATGTAAGGTGCTTAGGGACCGGGCGTCCTTTTGTTATAGAAATTAAAAAACCAAGTACCCGACTAGCGAATCTCGAGGAGATTCAGAAAGTAGTCAATGAAAATGCTGTAGATAAAGTTGAAATTAATAGTCTTAGATGGTCAAATCGCTCTGAAGTTGTTAAGGTCAAAGAGAGTCGCTCTGAAAAATCATATACAATTAGGTTCCAAGTTGACGATATACCTGATGAAGAGGCAATAATCCAAGGAATATCTTCTCTTTCTGGCGTAGAGTTATCTCAAGAAACTCCTAAGCGAGTTTCTCATAGACGAGCTGCGAAGAATAGGAAAAGAAAAGTGGTCTCGCTTTCTAATATTATTGTCGAAGGTAATGAGGTCCAATTTTCAGTTCGTTGTGAAGCTGGAACTTATGTCAAAGAGTTAGTTCACTCCGATGAAGGTCGAACAGTACCCTCTGTACGCAGTGTTTTAGGTGACAAAGAATGCACAGTTCTTTGGCTTGATGTTGAAGATATACACTATGAATGAGTAATTAACCAAATCCGAGTCCTTAAGAATACGAGGCAGGTCGACCGCTTCCAAGACCTATGGTCTGTAAGGTGATATCATGGTAACAAGGACGCATGGACAACGCCAAGGGACACGCTCTATTCTTAAGAAAAGTAAGCGTGAAAAAGGTCGAGTTTTCATTAATAAGATAATGTACCCGTATGCTGAAGGAGATAGAGTTGCTATTGTTTTAGATGGTGCTCAACATAAAGGCATGCCTCATCGTAGATTTCAAGGTCGTACTGGCGTTATTGCAGGTAAACAAGGTCGTGCATATGTTGTCAACTTCAAAGATGGCAATATGAAAAAGACAGTAGTTGCTCGCCCAGAGCATCTTAAACCAATAAAGGAATGATTTTAATGAGTGAAAAAGAATTTGTAGACTTTGCTACTGTACGTGAACTTCTTTCTGATGCACGTGAAAGACGTGGAGACCTGTCATATGAGCAAATAATGGCTTTACAACATGCTGAATGGGCAGCTTCGACTAATCGTGGCGGAACTAAAACTGATCCTAAAGTATTCACTGCACTATACAACGCTCTTTCTGAAAATGAGAAATTATCACAATATCCTGAAATTTGCTCTAAGTTAGCAGAATTAACTCCTTTGAATGTGAAGGGAGTTAGGGTTGTTGTTTCTGGCAAGAGAATTGCAATGGATACTTCAGAAGTGGAAGAGATCATCACTATTATTCGTCAACATGTACTTTAATCGTGTTTGAATTAGTGTTTCTTCAATGAATTGATTCTTGAATAAAGACCTGTCTGAGGAGGTTGAGCGTAATGCATGCGAGTACCCCAACCGATTCCGGAGACAGCTCTGATTCTCCTTTTTCGAGTGAAACACATTTGAGGATTTTAGATATATCTCAGAGGCGTCCAATAGGTCATGAAGTACATGCATTAACCGAACCCTCATTGTATCTAGTCCGCGCTAAAGTATTAGATAAGGAAGGTATAGTTAATGGTTCAAGATTATCCGTTGATGAGAACAAAGTTGGGCCTATGTCCATTCTTCGTTATCGTGATTTATCAACAAATGGTGAAGATATTATTCTTGAGGAATTAATTGGTGCAATAAAAGATAATTCCGAACTGCATCTAGGTTTCTATAATCGTGCTAATAATATTTCTTTGAAAGTACATGCATTCCAACTTCTTCCTCGCATTGGTAAATCTAAGGCCCAAAAGATGGTTCAATTACGAGGAATGGCAGGTTGGATGGAATTTTCTGAAGTCGATGAGGCCTGTGAAATTGACTCAGTTACATTATTGGCAGAGAGATATCTCATTGAAATAGAAGATCCTCTAAATAATCGTAGTATTCTCGATCATCTAATACGCTCGTCTAATTAATCAGGAATTAGTATGGATGATTTAGACCCCAGACTTCTTGTCGATTTACTTCGAGATCAGATTATACCAGACAAATCTCTAGGTCAACATTTTCTTCTTGATAAGAAAGTTATTTCTCGCTCTATTGAGATTTGTAGTGAAGAGGGTTTCCCTCTAAATTCGAAATCAAAAGTACTTGAAATAGGTCCAGGACCCGGCTCTTTAACCTTATATTTATTGAGAACTGAAGCTAAAGTGACAGGTATTGAGATAGATGAAGATGCGGTTTCACATCTAAAAAGAGTATTTGGTAATGCAGATAACAAACTTGAATTAATTTTAGGTGATGCATTGAAATTAAATTGGCCTAGTGATTTAACTCATATAGTTGCCAATTTGCCTTATCAAATTTCTAGTCCTGTACTAGAAAAGATACAACAATATCATTCTATAACTCCTCTGAAGGCAATAGTATTGCTTGTTCAAGATGAATTTGCTGAAAGGATGTCTATGGATCATTTTGGTTCTCTCAGTCCTTTGGGCTTATCTCTATGGCTAGATTTTGATGTCACTTTAGATCGAAAAGTCCCTGGAGGGGCATTTAGTCCGGCGCCAAGGATAAATTCTCGATTAGTATCGCTAACCCCGGTAGATCGTTCCCAAGAGAACGGTGAGATATCTCGTAAAATGTTTAAGTTAATTACTCAACATTGTTTTTCTAGTCGTAGAAAGAAGATAAGGACATTACTTTCTCAAGTTCCCCGTCGAATTAGCCGAATCCGAGGGTGGCATAAATCTCGTTGGAAGGCCTCTATTGAAGCTTTATTACTAGATCCTCCTGAAGGTTTTTCAAATGATTGGTTTGATAATAGGCCAGATGTTTTTGAACCCGAAGAATGGGTGATAATTGCTAATAGAATTTCATCATATAATGAATAAACGAGATAATTCTGACCGTGCCTTGATAGCGTACGCATGGTTCGGCGGATTACTGCGAAGCCGATGGTACATTCGCGTGAAGAGGTGTTAATATGGCAAAGAAGGATACCTATCTCGCATTATTGCGCCGTGGGATAGATGAAAAGACAGCTCAAATCCTGTCAGATGGTGGGATTAAGGTTGGCGATCTAAAAGGTTTAGATGTAGAAACTCTTACTAATAATTACGGGCTTAAGAAAGAAATAGCAACATCAGTACTCGATGCAGTAAAATCAGGGCCTCGTTCATCATCCAAACAAAGATATCTCGCAGACGTTCTTTCAGATAGTGGTGTTAAGAAAAAAGTTGATAAAATTGAAGAACAGAGATTCAAGCGTGAACAAAAAGATCTTCACTCAGAATTATTGGAGAAGAAAGAACAGTTACGCATTGCTCGAGTCGAACAATTTCGTGAGAAGAAATTAGTTATGAATAGACTGGGAAAGACAGTCGAACTTATCGTTAAGTTAGAAAATACTTTTGATGAAGAAGGCAAAGATGAGCAGCGAACTAAATTAAGAGATCAACTTGAAACTAGAGGTCTTGAAGCAGCTCGAGATCATGAACTGTTAGATCTCTCAGGAACCCCTCAAGATATAGTTGATTTCCGCCGTAAATTAGCTCCTGTATTGTGTATGCATGCTTGTCCAGATTGTGGTGAAGAAATGGATCCACGAGGCGGGAATGTCATGGAAGATATGACTGACTTTATGTTAATTTGTTGGGATTGTGAGAAAGAATTCCGTGCACCAATGGCCGAAATAGTCGAAAATAAATTAGAAAATGAAGATAGACTAATCATCGATACTCAAAAAGGACCACGTTTGAAAGTACATCAGCCTCCTAAAAAGTCAGAAAATCTTAGTGTTGATGACTTGATTAAGAGAGACTTAGAATCTACTGGTGCATCATTCGCTGAAGTCGAAGCTGCTGTGGAAGCAAGTAAGCTATCAGGCGGGTTAATGAGTATTGAAGATTGGATAGAAGAAAAAATAGAAGCGAAAGGATACATACAAGCCCAAGAACATAGAGAAGAATTTATTCTTGCAACTGGTGCTGGTGCTACTAAATTCA
>CAXDMJ010000042.1:0-10414 GCA_963990035.1 uncultured Candidatus Poseidoniales archaeon
AATAAGGATGCGTAGGTTTAACCCATAATTCTGCAATTCCAGCTTCACTTATCTCAACTCCTTTGAGAATATCTTTATCTTTGAATGATTTACCATGTGGCTCTTTTCTTTCTCTAAGAATCTTAGCAATTCTACGATGAACCGAACTAGATGCTTGAGTCACAATGCTCCGGAAGGCTTGTAGGAATTAGTATAATCGCTAAATTTGTTAATTCCAGTCAGTTAATAGTGGAAATGAATCACCCATTGTTAAATATTCCATTCCATCTCTTGTTCTTACAAAAGTATCTTCAGTCCCTATGCAACCATCGGAAAATATCACCTTAGGTTCTATTGCCATAGTTCCCCCAACACATAGTGGTCTGTCGAATCCCTTCGCAATAACTGGTGTCTCATCTAATTCTAACCCTACTGAATGACCTAGAAAATAAGATTTATCTGGAAGCATTCCCATCAGGTTTTCGGAATATCCCATCTCCTGCGACATTAAATTTCCAATTTCCCAAGTCTTAGAACAATCATTTCCCTTCCCTAGGCTAGAAACCACTGCATCACGAATCTCAACCATATGATCAAGTCTCTCAGTCCATTCACTATTTAGTGGTCCAGCACTAAACATACGCGTACAATCTGAAACATATCCACGATGTAAATGTACAATATCTACTGTTACAGGTGAACTTTTCTTTACTCTGGCATGCCCAGATCCTAGTGATGAAATTGGACTTGCTCCAACTCCCCCTATTGCGGAGTCAAAATAAGATGGTATAGATGCAGACTCTCCTGCAACTATTACAACTCTATCGCAATCCATTGGCCACTTTCTCATTCTTATCCTTCCACCAAAACCTGCTTTTCTACTTACTTCATCTGCAATAGCTGCCATTTCTAGTTCTGTTTGCCCTATTCCTCCATTTTCTTGGATTGCTTGAAACATACTTTTGTTGATTCTTCCACTCTCTCGGAGCATTTCTATTTCCCATTCCGATTTCATTTCTCTTAATTCATACATTATTGATGTACAATCTTTCGAATCTCCATCTAACGATTTTATCTTTTCAGAAATAAACTTCCAACGATTATGAGGAACCTTTCCTTCTAACATCGAAGGTTTTTCATTCCCTCCGATTTTTCTAATATGTTCAGCCAATTTTGACATCCGTGGTTGTGCTACAACTGGGTCTGGGCAATCATCTCCTCCCGATTCAAAAATTGCTCTATCAAGTGATCTTTTCACCCAATGTGTAGTTTGAATCTCAGAATTCTCTGCTCCAACTAAAATCATCCCATTCTGTCGTCCACCAGTTAGCCAGTATAATTCAACAGGATCATCAATGAGTGCTGATTCGATTCCATTATCTGATAGCGCTTCTGCTAACCTTTTTCTTCGATTTTCTAATTCGCTGACAGGTACTCTCCAATCTATGCCATCAGGACCAATCAATCTTCCCATATCCCATGCCATGCATATGCGTAGTCGTATCAATCACAAAGGTATTTGGGGGGGATGTAATATTATTTCGACCATTACGGTCAAAGAGTCCTAGCCTTTGCGGGAGAACGTGAGTGACGTCCTTACACTGGACGATGTCCGTCTTGGCGGCAAAGTAGTTCTCTATCGCGTGGACGTAAATTCTCCACTAGAACCATCAACGGGGGCTTTTCTTGACGACAGTCGATTAAGAGCTATTGTACCAACTCTTAATTCTTTAAAAAACTCTAAAGTTATAATGATAGGACATCAATCTAGACCTGGTAAAATAGATTTTACAGATATGTCGCAGCATGCGGATAGAATCTCTCGATTAATTGGTAAAAAAGTCAATTTTGTTGCTGATATATGTGGAGATAAAGCAATTGAGGCAATCAGTAACCTCAAAATCGGAGAAATACTATTTCTAGATAATATTAGAATGCATGATGATGAGAATTCTATGAAGAAATCCTCACCTGAAGAAACTGCTGGTTCAGAGATAATACAGAAATTAGCGCCTTTAATAGATGCATATGTGACAGATGCTTTCGCAGCAGCACACAGAAATTCTCCCTCTTTAACCGGATTTTCAGAAATAGTTCCTTGTATCGCGGGTCGATTAATGGCCAAGGAAATAGATAATTTACAGATTGCAGTAAATGATCCTCCGAGGCCATATATTGCAATACTTGGTGGCACCAAATGCGATGATTCGTTACGTGTAGCTAAGAATTTAATTGATAAGAAGATAATTGATACAATTCCAGTTGTTGGTGTGGTTGGAAATATGATGTTATGGGCTAGTGGAGTCGATATTGGAGAGAGTAATAAGTCATTTATTCGTAATACATTAGGTGATGATTTCGAAGAAACTTGGGATATGGCTATTGATCTATCAGAGAATCATTCAGAGTACTTTCTTTTACCAACTGATGTAGCCGTTGAAGTAGATGGAAATAGGGTTCCTATGAATATCTCAGAACTCCCTACTGATTATCCGATATATGATATTGGAATTTCAACCTTGATGCAAATAAGACCTCTAATGATTAATGCAGGTTGTATCTTATGGAACGGTCCAGCATCTTATTTCGAGTTACCTGGGTTTGCCTTTGGAACTATCGAGATCCTTAATATGTGTACTGAGTCATCTGCTGTAACCATAGTCGGGGGCGGTCATACTAGTGCCTTAGTAAGTAATAGAGGAGTAGTTGATTTAGTAACTCACAATAGTACCGGTGGTGGAGCATGTCTAACGATGCTTTCCGGTGGCTTTATGCCAGTTATTGACTCATTAGTTCGTTCTAATAAAAAATTCATAAATATTTTATCATCTTTAGAATTAGAAAATTGACTCTCATCCGTCCCAAGTTCTAAGTGTCTTCACTTAACGGTAAGTGCATGAGTGATGAAGGAAATGACGTATTCTCTGGTGCAGTTAATTCGCAACCTGAGATGGTAAATGTTCAACCAGCAGGACAAATGTACCTAGTAGAAAAGAGTAAAGCACCCCAAGTTATTGGAATATTTGTACTTATTTGGTATGTATTAACATCAATTTGGAGTATACTCAATTTATTCGCTTTTGACCTAATTAGTTCTATGGATGAAACAGGTACGATCCAAGAATTGCCACTCCTTATCATTGTAGCAGCTTCGATTATGACATTGATACCAGCAGGACTTGGAATTTTTGGTGGATATAAGATTTATCTTTATCAGAAAATGGGCATTTGGTTAGTTTTGGGTTCGATTGTTCTCGGCTGGGTGATGTCAATTTTACAGAGTGTTCTAACTGCTGATTATGTGGGCGGCGATGCAGCATTCGCAGCAGGATCTACAGGTGTATGTGGTCTATTTTGCTTAAGTGTTTGCTCGGTAATAGTTTGCATCCCTTTAATGGTAACAAATAGTGGTATGGAATAAAATTAGAAATGGTTTTTTCATGTCAAATTTAGTTTTTGATATGTTCAAGATATTACTAACCGCAGTGATAATTTTTGCAGTCGCTCAATTAAGTCAGCGTGATAATTTACTTGCAGCAGTACTAGCATCTATTCCATTAGTCAGTGTTCTTGCAATGATGTGGATGAATCATAATGGCGCCAGTAGTGATGATATAGTTAATTTTACTAAAGATATTGTATGGCTAGTACTCCCTTCTTTATTATTATTTATTGTAATGCCAGAATTAATTCAAAGAGGATGGAACTTTTATCCTGCTCTTGGCGGTGGACTTAGTGCTACAGTAATTGGTTATTTTTTGATGTTTGAATTAATGAAAAAATTTCAGAATGTAAGTTAAGACTCGTGGAATTTTTTGAGATTTATTTCCGCCCCTAATCTGTATTCTACATCTTCTTTTATTTTCTTTAAATTTTCTTCATTCGAAGCTTCAGCACGCATCACAAGAATTGGTTCTGTATTACTCGGGCGGCAAAGGTACCATCCGTCAGGATATCTTACTCTAACCCCGTCAACGATTGACTTCTTCATATCAGTAAAAGCATTTGTTACAAAATCCATAGTTTCTTCTCTATCTCTATCTAGTGGGACTTTAGCTTCTCCTGTTGAAGCATAGTTAGGTAAATCTGCAAACCAATCCGAGAATACAGGGCCGCCACTTTCTGGCGAAGGTTCTCTAGCAATAATCTCGAGTAATCTGGCAGTATTGTATAATGAATCATCAAATCCAGGCCACCTATCATTTAGGAAGAAATGTCCTGACATCTCTCCTGCTAACGGGGAATCAGGGTTATTTCTTAATTCTCTTTTCATGAATGAGTGACCAGTTCTAACCATCACTGGAATCCCTCCTGCAGAAGTAATTGCATCTTCTAGAGCCATACTACATTTTACATCAAAGAAAACAGTTCTTTCTGATTCAGTACCACCTTTCCTTTCACTAAGGATATCTTTTGCAAAAATTGTCATTAATCTATCTGGATGGATAAAATTACCAATCTCATCTACTACGCCAATTCTATCTCCATCTCCATCCATTCCGATTCCAAATTCAGCATCACTTTCTATAACTGCTTTAGCCAGATCTCTCATATTCTCAGGTCTTGTCGGGTCTGGTGGGTGATTTGGAAATTTATTATCCCAACTGCAATGAACAGGTATTAATTCAACACCTAGTTTTTCCATTAATTTAATTGTTAACGGGCCAGGAACCGCATTACCACAATCGATTGCAATTTTCATTTTTCTCTGAGGGATACCTGAATTTCTGACAACTGTTTCCAAATATTTATTTTCAAAATCAGCAAGATTTTTGATAATACCATTTCCATCTTTAAAATCTCCATTGTCAAATGTTTGTTTGAGTTCTTGAAGTTCTTCTCCAGCCATAGGCAAACTACCATTACATATTTTAAATCCATTATATTCTGGAGGATTATGGCTTGCAGTAATTACAATCGATGCATCAACTGGAAGATCTACAGTTGCTCTATACAATACTCCTGTAGTGGTAATTCCTAAGTCTAAAACATCTGCTCCAGATGAGTTTAAACCTCTCAATAGCGCATCATGTAACTCTGGCCCCGATTCTCTAATATCCGAAGCCACAGCGACTGATTTTGCATTAAGATGAGTTGCCAGAGCACGACCTAATCTTTCAGCGAATTTAGCATCTAATTCAGAATGCGCTAATCCACGAATGTCATACGCCTTGAATACACTCATACTTACCCCTAAGGGTTTTACTTCATCATCTCTATGGACTAATGTTAGCCCCTTCTAATCAAAATACTGTTTTATTCTGTTCCTGAGCCTCTAAAAGCCTCACATATAATTTCAATTATTGCGCCGGCTGGAAGTTTACTTACTTCATATGCGGCTCTTGCAGGGGGCATAGATTCGCCCAACCATTTTCCATAAACCTCGTTAACTTCAGAATAATCTTCTATATTGGTCAATAGAATAGTTACCATGACTAAATCAAATTTTGAACTATTAGCAATTTCTAATAAATTATCAATTTTTCGTAACGCTTCTTTAGTCTGAGAAACTATGTCTTCTCCTCCTTCTATTCCTATCTGTCCTGCCAGCCAGATATGATCTCTAACTGTAATGCCAGGACTATACGGTGCCCATACTTTGCTATCATTATCTATTTTCAATTTGCGAGCCATGATTCTCGGACTATGTTATTGCTGATATGTTTATTCACGAAGTATATCAATAACTTTTGAATGATCACCAGCAACATTTTCTTCTGTTAGTTGTTTAATAGAAATCCATTTTGCATCAATAGCGTCATCAGCTCCCACTGGTTTAGAATTAGGATCAACTTCTACTAAATAGAATAATCCTATGCAATGTTTTCGGGGGTCTCTTCCCGGTTTACCTAGTATTGTTAAAGACAATGGATGTTTCCCTATTACTCCTGTTTCTTCCATTAATTCCCTTATCACAGCATTCTCAGGATCTTCATTATAATCTACAAAACCACCTGGGAATGCCCACATCCCTTCCCACTCGGGAGGTTCAGGTCCTCTTTGAATCATTAACAATTCTAGGCCTTCCTGGCCATCTCTAGTTGCGATTGCGTCTACAGTTACTGACGGGTTATGATAATCATCACGTCCACATTGGTCGCATCTCTCATTCCCCATATCTTCTCCTCCTATTTTGATAAGAATCTATGGCTTCATACAAATCTTGTTTACTAAATGATGGCCAATGTACATCGGTGAAATGTAATTCAGAATATGCAATTTGCCATAACAAGAAATTTGAAATTCTTTCTTCTCCACTTGTTCTTATTACTAAATCAGGGTCAGGAAGATTTGCAGTATAGAGTTTACTTGAAATCATCTTATTATCGATATCTTCCAAGGTTATTTCACCTTTTGAATGTTCATCTGCAACTTTACGTACAGCATCTACAATCTCTTCTCTTCCTCCATAGGCCAAACATACTGTGAATAAGAAGTCTGAATAATCCGAAGTTTTTTCTTCAATATTCTGGATTGCATTTCTTACATTTTCAGGTAACATCTCAAGCCTTCCAACTGCTTGAACTTTAACTTTCATTTTATGAATTTTTGGATCATTTGCCATTTCATTTAATCCCTCAGCATATAGTTCGTACAACGAATTCAGTTCTTCTTGACTTCTTTCTTTAATATTCTCAGTTGAGAGTGCATAGACAGAAAGATACTGTATCTTTAGATCTAATATCCAATCCATAACCTGTTTCAATTTTTCCTTTCCTTTTTCATGACCCACTCTAGTTTCAATCTCTCGACTCCATGCAAACCTTCTATTTCCATCCATAATTATTGAAATATGTTCAGGTCTTGTATCTTTTAGAATCCTATCTTTTAATCTATTAGTTCGTATCCTATCTGTTCTTGATACTAAACTCCAAGCTAAATCAGATCCAGCTACCGCTCCTGCAGGAATTGAAATTATTCTAAATTTTAGCAGCCATTTCGCTAAAGAGTCAATACGGCGACCAGCGGCTCTGCGCGTTCGACTCATGCTAGAGCGAATGTACCCTGTGTCTAAAGTAGTTGGATGGGTATTCCTTACTCAAATACAATATGTGCATCATTATTTACTTTCTCTAATAGATTTTTTTCTGGATTTACAACAATAATTTGTCCAGAGTGTTTCCATACTGGTAAATCATGATGACTATTACCTGCATAACCAAATTTCATATCTCCATATCTTGCTATTAGAGCTTCTGCTTTTTTCTTGCCCCTAAGATTATGTTGAGCGTCTGAAGCTAGGACATCAGAGAATAGACCTACATGAGCAGCAACCTGTTCAGCAATTATTCTGTCAGATGCTGTAGCAAGGATCAGAGTTCTTCCTCGAGCATGTTCTCCCGTCAACCAATCTAAAAAAGCAGTATGATATTCTAATTCTGCAGGGTCAAATACTAATTTTCTTGCCAAGTCTCTTTTCCATTCCGCTCTCTTATTAGTGAATTCTTTAGAAAGCATACTCACAATCATCCATGGCCGTCTTAGTAGGACTCTTCTGATACTGATATAACTCATATCTGTTAGAATAAGAGTTCCATCCATGTCAACAGCCAGTGGGATGTCGGATATCTCGCTCATGTTGTTGCCTAAACCATCACCATATCAAAGATTCCCTAACCGATTGCATCAAATCTAGTACTCCATCGTAGAGACAGGGGAGTCAGTATGTCCGGAGCAGATAATAGTTGGAAACCTATTGCAATGTCACAATTTGAATCTGAAGATGAAGCTCCTATTGGATTTAATTGGCTAGTTTACGCTGGTATCGGTTTGAAATGTAAAATGCTTGAACCTCTAGATGTAAATAATTGGCAGCAAACAATTTCTGATTTACAATCTTGGGGGGAGGTTCCTTCTGGAAGTATTACTGTAGAAAGTATAGTACATACAGACAGAGGAATCAATCTAAAATTAAATAATGAAGGAATTTATTGGTTAGCAGAATTTTTTCCTTGGGGAACAGACGGTAGACTCCGTGCTCGAGTAAGTATAGCGCCACTCGGGAGTTTAATTCCGATTGGAGGATATACTTGGAATGGAATAGATATTATATCGGTCAGAAAATGGACTGAAGATAAAAGAGATTTAGATCTAACACTTTATGAAACCATTCAGTCTAACGATTTAGAAAGTTCAAAAGAAATTATATTTCAATCAGCAGCAGCTATTGGCCGATATCATAAGGCTGCAGAAAATGCTAGAATAACACCTCGTGATGCAAAGAGATGGAATAAGAGACTCGAGCGTCTTGAGGCATTATTGCGTGCAAATACAATTTGGAGAGCACCTCATACAAAAGATACCGTTTGCATAATTACAATTGGTGATATTAGATTCTCTGATATTATCGACACTGATTCTGAATCATATAGCATTCATTTCTCTAGGCCGCGTCTGGCTGATAGTATCATAAAACCAGAATGTGAGTTTCCCGCAATAAGAGATTTCTCTTCACTTCTCCATGATCTGAACCGAATATATTTCTCATGTGACTCTACACTACAAATCTCAGAATTACGCGGTTCTTTAATCGAAGGTTGGCAATCTACAGCTCCACCTACTTGGTCATCCAAGAGTGTATTTTACACTCCACGGGGTGGAGCATTCTTTTGGGAGTATGAACAATGTTTACTCGATGTTATCGAAGCTGTTTCTCATCAATCTGGTAAACCAGAACCCGCCGTATCTATCATCCAAGATGTTCCCTATTTGCAAAAATCAATGTTTAGCCATCGAACAATTGCTGCACTATCTTTCATGACTGGTTTTTTCTCTGCTACTGGCTTTTATCAATATGCAATAGGGGCCTCTGATGATATGATATTCTCATTGATATTAATTCCCATTACAGTTGGTATTTTCATGTCGTACCGTAAATTAGCCCCTTCTCCTGAGACCTCTATTCTAAGGAAATGGAATAAGCAATAATTATTCAATTTTTGTAAACATATTATTTTGATACTCATATGTTCTTGGCACGCCTGTTTGAATTTCTAGTTTAACAATATCTTCTTTAGAGATATCTTCAATGTGCATTACAATTGATCTCAGAGAATTACCATGTGCTGATACAAGTACATTCATTCCATCATTTAGATTTTTTATAATATCCTCTTTGAAGTATGGTAGAGTTCTTTCAGCTGTCATTTTCAAACTTTCTCCTTCTGGTGGAGCAATATCGAATGAGCGCCTCCAAATATGTACTTGCTCTACACCATATTTCTCTGCAGTTTCAGTTTTATTAAGGCCCTGTAACGACCCATAATGTCTTTCATTCAATCGATTATCTTTGTAAACGGGAATATCTTTAGACATTTTATTATGTTGAATAATAATTTCAGCTGTTCTTTGAGCTCTCATAAGAGCACTTGTATGAACTACATCAAATTTCAATTGTTCTAACTTTTTCCCTGCCATTTCAGCTTCAGCTTCACCTTTCTTCGAAAGATCAATATCGGTCCATCCAGTAAATCTATTTTCAGCATTCCA
Source organism: uncultured Candidatus Poseidoniales archaeon (assembly GCA_963990035.1). Classification (GTDB taxonomy): domain Archaea; phylum Thermoplasmatota; class Poseidoniia; order Poseidoniales; family Thalassarchaeaceae; genus MGIIb-O2. Next base: position 9,469 of record CAXDMJ010000042.1, read on the forward strand.
TAAAGACTGGCCATGTCTTATAAGAACAAGAATTGCCATTTCTACACCTTATCTGCTACTTCTTAGACGCGGTTCAAAGAATATTAGGTCTAATTTTTCAGCAGTTTCTCTTGCCATCATTAAGATGTCTTCGTTCAGTTCCCTTTGTGTAGATGCAGATGATACGCAGTAGAAATTTCCTGCCACTAAAACCATTGCAGTTCCAAAAGTCTGTACTCTAACCCATGAATCTCCTTCTTTTATTGATCTAGCATCATCATTGACCGCTTTTAGTAAAATATCACAGAACTTTCTGAGTGCCGCAGGGTCACTGTCTTCTTCTAATTCGAACTTCGGTGTGATTCTCCTGAATCTTCTTTTACTGAAGTTTTCAACAGGTGAATTGACCATATTTGAATTAGGGACAGTAATCATTGTATCAGCGGAAGTTCGAATCAGCGTAGTTCTCAAACCGATGTTTATGACTTCTCCTTCCACACCATCAACAATAATCCAGTCACCAACATTGAATGGTTGATCGATTAAGATTGAAATAGCGCCAAAAATATTCGATACAGAATCTTTAGCTGCTAGTGCTAGTGCTAGACCAGTAATTCCAAGACCAGCAATAAGTCCATTCAAGTCTACTCCTGCATATCCTGCAATAACAAATGCACCAATCAAAACAACAGCTACTCTACCTACTGATTCTGCAACACTTGCCAATGAGCGTCTTGAAGCGATATTATCATCACCTTCTACTACGATGAAAGCATCTAGATAGTCCACTAAGCGATAAGCTGCTATCAACATCATAATGATAAATACTGTGAAAATAGCGTATGTGAGTTCATCTATCATACTTTGATTCCAAATTGGTTCGCAATTCTCAGATAAATATTCTAATGACTTACTGAAAAATAATGTTCCAATCATCCATCCTAATGAGCGAGGAGCAAACAATGTT
>CAXDMJ010000043.1:0-10380 GCA_963990035.1 uncultured Candidatus Poseidoniales archaeon
CGTGATACAATCGGCTTTATGAACCGAAGTTGGGTCGGGCGACTATCATAAGGTGATTATATGGGTCGTAAAGAAGACAATATACTGCGAGCAACAGAAGTAATGCATGTCAGAGAGAGAATAAGGAATCTTGCAATTGCGGCTCACATTGACCATGGGAAGACTACTCTATCGGACAATCTAATCGCTGGTGCGGGTATGATGTCAGAAGATCTTGCTGGTAAATCTAGAGTTCTTGATTTCGATCAACAAGAGGCTGCTCGTGGAATTACTATCAATGCAGCAAGTGCATCAATGGTTCACGATATCGATGGTGAAGATTATTTGATTAATCTAATCGATACACCAGGTCACGTAGATTTTGGTGGTGACGTTACTCGTGCAATGAGAGCAGTTGATGGTTGTATCATCTTGGCTTGTGCAGTTGAGGGAACTATGCCTCAAACTGAAACAGTTGTTCGACAAGCTTTGAAGGAGAAAGTACGTCCAGTTCTATTCATTAACAAAGTTGATCGATTAATCAATGAATTACAAATCGATGGCCCAGAGATGATGAAAAGGTTCGAAAAAATAATTCTTAAAGTCAATAAATTAATTGAGACATTCGCTCCAGCTGAATTAGCACGAGAATGGCAAGTTTCCGTACAAAAAGGAACAGTTGCTTTTGGTTCTGCATATTACAACTGGGGTATGTCTATACCTTACATGACAAAATCTGGATTGAATTTCAAAGATATCTTTGAACACTGTCATAACGATGAGCAAAAAGAATTAGCAAAGAAAGCTCCTGTTCATCGAGTTTTACTAGATATGGCTGTAGCAGAACTTCCATCACCATTAGTTTCTCAGAAATACCGTATTCCTAATATTTGGCAGGGCGATCTAGAATCTGAAGTTGGTAAAGCTATGCTTGAAACAGATCCTAACGGGCCTTTACAATTAATGATAACAAAGATCTGGATGGATCCTCATGCAGGAGAAGTAGCTGTCGGTCGAGTATACTCTGGTTCAATTAAACATGGTGAAACTGTATGGGCAATAGGCGCTGCAAAAGCTGAGCGTGTTCAACAAGTTAGCATGATGGTTGGTGGAGATAGAATCCAAGTTCCAGAAGTATCAGCAGGCAACATTGCCGCATTAACTGGCGTTAAAAGTGCTGCAGCGGGAATAACTATCGCTAGGGATGCAGAAGCAACTCCTTTCGAAGCAATTAGGCATTACTCTGAACCTGTAGTTACTGTTGCGGTTGAACCTAAATCTATGAAAGATTTACCTAAATTCATTGATGCACTACGAGGTCTTGCTAAGGCTGATGCTTCTCTGCAAGTTACTACTAACCAAGAAACTGGTGAAGCACTATTAGCAGGTATGGGAGAGTTACATCTTGAAATTACAATTTTCCGTATGCAAGAAGAACAGAATATCAAAGTTAAGGTTAGTGAGCCAATTGTTGTTTATCGAGAATCTATTGAAAGAAACAACACTGGTCGTCCATTCGAAGGTAAATCACCTAACAGACATAATAGATTCTACATTGAATGTGAACCATTATCTCAAGAGGTAATTAATGCATTAAGAGAAGGTCACTTTGGAGACGGTCCTGTTAGAACTAAAGATGCTAAAGAAACTGGTAATAAGTTTGCAGAATTTGGTATGAATAAAGATCTTATGAGAAAGATATACGCTATTAATGGAACAAATGTTTTTGTTAATGATACTAAGGGTATTCAAAACCTTCACGAAACAAGAGAATTGATGATTGAAGGATTCAATGATGTTTGTAAGAAAGGTCCTACAGCAGAAGAACCTCTAATGGGAGTATTAGTACGTTTAGTTGATGCTAAACTTCACGAAGATGCAATTCATCGTGGACCAGCTCAGACAATTCCTGCAGTTCGTAATGCAGTGAAAGGTGCAGTTCTTAGAGCAGGTTCTGTGATTTTCGAACCTATGCAGAACATCCGTATCGATGCTCCAAACGATGTTATCGGTGGAGTTACTCGTGAATTAACAACTCGTCGAGGAATAATCGAAGACATGCCAGTTGATGGTGGTACAGCTAGTGTAATTGGTAAAATGCCAGTTGCAGAATCTTTCGGTTTCTCAAATGATATTCGAGCAGCTAGCCAAGGTCGAGCAGTTTGGAATACAGAAAATGCAGGTTTCGTTCAACTACCTGCATCACTCTTCCATAAAGTAACAGCAGAAATCAGACAACGTAAGGGTCTGAAGGAAGAAGTACCTGGTGAAGATAATTACCAAGCTTGAATTAAATTAGTTTAAACTAATATTTTTCTTTCTATATACTATCCCTAATAGAGCGGGAGCTAGTACCATGCTTGCTATTAATGATAATCCGATCATTATTGCACAGAATAAACCGAAAGTTGCAAAGAATCCCATACTTGATTGAGTGATAACTAGGAATCCACCAATATCTGATAATGCAGATCCAAATAGTGCTAGTCCTGAAGCACCTCCAACAATTTCAATAGCTTTCAAATTATCATGGCCATTTTCTTGTTCTTCTCTAAATCTTTCAACCACGTGTATGACATAATCAATACCTACACCCAATGACATTGCAGCAATAGCTACTGTAACCATGTTTAATCCATATCCTGCAATTTCAATCATACCATACAACCATATGATTACCAAAAATATAGGGGTAGTTGTAACAATAGCGATAGCAAATCCAGATATTCCCCATAATATGCTTAAGGTTAGTGTTAACAATGCAAAAATCATTGCTGCTTTAGCACTTACTAGAATATACATAATTCCTCCCATAAAACTCATTGCAGCAATAGTTTTTAGAGCATATGATGCTTTTTCATTCTTAATCATGTTAATTCTTTGATTCAGAGTGTCTTCGTCTCTGAAGCCCCACCATAATGTGATTGTGCAGAATACTATACCTAGAAGGAGTGTAGATTGCATTTCATTTTGCATTGAGTCAGCTGCAACAAATCTAATCACAGGATCTCCAGTTGGTATAGCCCATGTAATAGGATATTCTTCTGAAGCAAATGCAGTATCAATGTCTCCTCTCTCAACTAAATTTGAAGAAGATAAGTTTTGGAATGGTGCTAAGTCATCTACTAGTTGTACCAATGCTGGACCTACCTTGGCAAATTGTTCAGCATTGGATAAACCAAATCTCATTGTCATCCTTACGTATTTAGGAGTGTTTCCTGAAACATCTAACCATGGTTTCTCGTAGTCTAAGTCTGTTTCAGATTGTATATATTCCGAAGTTATTGAAGGTGGTAATGCTGGATATCCTCCACTTGCAGGTACTCCCCTTGTTAATATGAAACCATAAAGGAAAACTAGACATTCTCTATCTTCGAGTATTGGTATTTCCCTCATTCCAACACCAGGGTATAGTAAACTCATTGTTTCACAATCTAATCCCCCACCAATTTCTCCTGAGTCCCAGCCTGCTTCTTCGAATGGTGTGATATTTTCATACATTGATGCTTGTATGAACATTAGAATCTCATCTAAAGCAATTAATTCTACTTCTCCTGAAGGTGTTCTTGAAATCTGATCAGGATCTATTTCAGGATTATGTGAATTCATATTATCTCTAGTTAATCCAATTGCTTCGATAACCTTTGGATTAGCCATATCTCCTTCTACGAGTATGTAACCCGGTTCTCCATCAGTAAATCTTTCATTCACTAAGTAAACTCCCTGTGCGAAGTCTGATTCTTCATCTAAGAAATCATCTATTTGGAAATCCCCCTCTAATGAGAACATTAACGGGATTGCTCCTAGAGTTATTATCATAGCAATAATTCCTACTGTAATGCCTTTTTTCGTAGATTCAGATGTTATTTTAACTAACCATTCTTTCGGGATAAGGTGTAATTTTTCCTTTTTCTCTTGCTTTAATTTCCCCTTTCCTTCTAGCCATAAATCAGCATCTAATCTTACTAATGGAACCCAAAGTCCTGTCAGTAAGAAAGCAGCAGCAACTCCTAATCCAGCCTCTATACCAAATGATCTCAATGCAGCAATATCTGATGTTAGATTTGCAAGGAATGCAACAATTGTTGTTGATGATGTCAGTAAAATAGCTCTTCCTACGCGTGATATTGATTCTTCCGCCGAATCATTGATTGACTTACCTTTTTTCCTCTCTTCCTTGTAACGATGTAATGCATGCAGGCTATCGTCAATACCTAAAGCTAGGATTAAAATCGGTAATAGATTAGAAAACTGAGATCTGAATATGATTTCAAAGGCATATTTCTCACCAAACATAATTCCCCAGCCAATCAACCCTTGCATCCATAATAGGGAGAGGACTAGTCCTACACCAACTATCATAACATCAGATATTCTACGTAGACTTAGCCATAATAAGACAATAACGACAATGGCCATTAATACAATAAGGTATGCGCTAGAAAGTAATTCTCTATTTATTTCTACATTTGGTCCTTCACCAAGAAGTATAGTTACAACCAAATTATCTTGTTCGCGTAAATCTTCTTCTATAGATAAATATAACCATTCTACTGAGCAGAGAGGTATATTCTTTTCTTCTTTTTCTTTACATTCATCTATTGAATATCTTATTGGATTAGTAGATAACTCTACACCATCGAGATCATATCCCCATTCTGCACTTGCATTAATCCAAGTAAAAGTCCAGCCCTCATTCTGCATTCTTTCTCTGTCTAGATTCAGTATTAACCAAGCAGAGGATGCCGACCATCTTCCATAGCCCCAAGAATCAGTATTTATCTTTCCACTTTCATTTAAGACGCCACCAATCGGGCCGATAAGTGAACTACTATTATCCTGAATAAATGATCTATCAATTGAAAGGAATCTAAGGAATGCTCCTTTACTATTATTTGCCATTCTATGAGCTGCTAGGTCAATATGTTCTTGAGTAACATTAACATCATCAAACGATAGGCATTCTAAATCTCCACAATCGACCCAATTAGTCGGGGCATCTTCCATTCTCAGAGTTTCGGGATTAAATTGTGGCTTCGTTAGAAGCGACTGATCGGCCATAAAAACTCTGAACTCAGTTGCTAAATCCAGAACTCCCATGATGGGCTGTCCTGAAATTTCAGATGCAAAAGAGAGATAATACTCTGAAATTTCGTGATTTTCTAGAAAGGTTGCTTTTTCATCAATTTCTCTTAATACGGATAGATTTAGTATTCCACCCAATGGCTCAATTTGTCCAGAATTAATACCTGAAAAATCATCTACTTGATTTATTTCTGAAGGAGTATCTCCAAAGTATTGGGAATCTCTGACAAATAGTCCGAATCCCCAAATATTTCCTGCTCCTGAGAACTCTTCTCTCATTACTTCTGCCGCTTCTAATTCTGGTGATTCTAAATTATATGATTCGACATCTATTGGTGTCAAAGTAGCGGCGAAACCTGGAATCATCAATAATGATAAAATGAATACCGCAACATGGACATTCTTTCTCTGAGGAATTAGAAAATCAGCGACTTTCTTGAAGTCCCTCATATCTTTGTGCAATGATTTCTCATATATCATTGGTTGTAATCAATCATAAGCCTAATTCTTTCAATTTTTCTAGCGCTGCTATTTGTTTTTTACTCAATTTTTCTGGTTCTAAGATAGAGAATTCTATGTCTAATGGCCCCCCATCATGACCGTGCCCGTTCAATCTCCTTCTGTCTCCAATTTTACTTCTTGGAGGGACATCAATTTGTATTCTTTTATTATTAGGCGTTGTAATTTTTATTTTCCCACCCAGTATAATCGTCGTGTAACTTATGGGAGCATCTTGTATTAATCTACCATTTTCCCATCTTCTTCCTTCTTCGGCATCAAGTCTAATATTTATTATCAAATCACCAGGTTCACCATTCGGATGTTCATTCCCCATCTTGTTCAGCCTCAACTGTTGACCATGAATTGCTCCTGGCGGAACTTTAACGGTGATTGTAGATTCTCTCGTACTGACTCCTGATGCATTACATTCTGAACAATTCTTTGTCGTACCAAATGTTCCTCCACTGCATTTTCTACAAACCTTTAATCTTCTATGGTTGAATTGAATCTCTATTCCCCCGACAGCATCATCTAATGTGATATCTAATCCTGATTCTATATCGCTACCTTTTTGCGGTTGACTACTAGTTTGTCTTTGTGATCTCGAATTTTGAGGATTATTTCTGGGGGGGTTTCCTTGTTGTTGATTCCTTCCACCCATGAATTGTGAGAAAATGTCTCCAATATCCGGTCCTCTAGGGAATCCCCCTCCTCCGAAATTAGAAAATGGATTTCCATTTCCAAACATATCCTGTACTCTTCCTTGATTATCATATTCTTTTCTTTCTTCAGGTGTTCCTACCGTGTCATAAGCAGCCTGAATTGATTTAAATTTCTCTTCCGCAGCTGCATCTCCTGGGTTTCTATCAGGATGATATTGTCTTGCTAATTTTCGATATACTCGTTTTATTTCAGCATTTGTCGCATCTTTTGGAACTCCCAAAACTGTATACGGGTTATCTGCCATCAGTACTACTAGACAGCCATCTAACTTCAACCCTATCGAATTCTAAATCTCACATCGATGCTCTGAATACCTATTGTTGCTTAGGCATAGTATGGCTATTGGTTGGGCTTGCTTTCGTAACTATGTTGAACACGCTGAAGAAATAGGGGGGGATATTACAGATTATCCACGTTTTTTTATCATGCCTAACACTTCTCATGTATACTCAGATAATGATGGTAATAACGTAATCAAGTTGATGAATGACACTGAACATGTAGATCATGAAGTAGAACTAGTAATAGAATTAGGCGATGATTTACTGCCTAAGTCTATGTGTGTTGGCTGTGATTCCACTAATCGTACTAGGCAAGGTCTTGCTAAAGAAAAAGGATGGCCATGGACTGAAGGAAAGTCATTTCGAGGATCTGCTGTTTTTGGAACATGGACTAAATGGAATCCTGATGTAATGGAAATTTGTTTATCTGTCAATGGTGAAGTTAGGCAACTGGCTACAACTAATCTAATGGTTCATGATGTTAATTCTTTGTTAACTCATCTCAATGAGTGGTATGATCTATCACCTGGTGACTATATCTGGACTGGTACGCCAAAAGGTGTTGGTAGAATGTTTGTGGGTGATGTAGTGAATGCATGGATGAAAGATTCCGAAGGCAATGTTGTAAGCAAACTCAATGCAAATTGCATTAATTAATTCTCGTTAATTGCATGTCTGTTAATTGCCTTAAAACTTCTAATGCTGGTGACGGTTCTAATCCATTTAAAATTTGATGTGCCTCTGAATGATACTTCATCGCTCTATCCATTGCGTAATCAATTGATCCATTATTCCTTAATTCGTCAACTGCTGCTTTGAGGTCACTATCTGAACATTCTCCTTTTCCATAAACTTTCGAGAATGCTGGTAAATCTTTACCACTATCTAGGGCATGGATTGCAATCAAGGTCTTCTTTCCTTGAACTACATCTGATCCTGCTGGTTTACCTAATGTTTCAGTATCTCCTGTAATATCAATTAAATCATCCATTAATTGGAAACATAGTCCTAATTTAAGTCCCCATTCTGCCATGTTTTCTACAGTTTCTGCATCCGCACCTGCTAATTTAGCTCCAGTTTCAGCACATGTTTCAAACATTGCACTAGTTTTTCCAGCAATCATTGAAATATATTCGTCTTCACTAACATATTCTCTTTGTTCAAAGTCAAAATCTTCTTGTTGACCTTCTGCTACTCTTCTTACCATTTCACCTATTGATTGAACTAAGAATTTTAGATTTACTGGACTAATTTCATCTGAATCAGCAAGGATTTCAAATCCTACTGCTAACATAGCATCTCCTGCATTAATTGCTGTTGCATCATCGTATTCGATATGTACAGCGTTTAGTCCTCTTCTTATTGGGTCTTGGTCCATTATATCGTCATGGACTAATGTGAAATTATGAATTATCTCTATACTTGAACCAAGCGTATAGTGGCCATTATGAGCCATTCCAGTAGCTTCACCAACTAGTCTTGGTAAAATCGCTCTATATCTTTTCCCACCACCAGTAAATAGGTGAGTCATAGCACCATGTAATCTCTTCTGTTTTATCTTCTTCATTGAATTCATGATTTCTTTTTCGACAATATCCTTATGTTTTCCCAATGCCATCTTAAGTTCTTGACCTGATGGAGATGTACTCATTAAAGATAATCTGCCACAATCAATTATTTTATCATTATTGGAATTAACCAATGAATCCATGTCAGGGTAGTGAGGTTCTATGAAATGTTTCCATATCATTCTAAACCATGGCGCGACAATCATATCTTTCCATTCGTTCTTTCCTTCTATCATTTCAATTATTTGTTGGTGATTAAGCCATCTTGTTTCTTTTATCTCATTTTCATTAATTGATAGTTCAACATTTGCTCTAACTATTAATACATGATCAATTTCATGTTCAATCCATTCATCGTCCCATCTGCAACTATATTCAAATCTCCCTATGTGATTATATTCCCATGCTTCAGAAATTTCCATTGGGATTCCTAGTTCTTGAAACATTTTTCTTTTACTAGCATGAATAACTCCTTCTTTTGGGTCACCATTCTCAAATTCGATATTTAGTGGATGGCTGCAGCAACTATTTGCCCAAATACCTGGGAATGTGATTTTTTCGATAGCTCTTTGTTGCATAAGAAGTCTGTTTTCAGAATCAAAAATAAGCACACTAAAGGCTCGGTGCCTGATTCCCTCTCCTCTATGGCAATCAATTTTACTAGCAGATCCTATAGCGTTATCTTGTTCATCTACAACTAAGCACATTTCTTTCATCATTTCCAATTGTGATGAATCTAATTTGTTCAGACTGCTATTTTGATACTCTTCTGCCATGTCTCTCATATCTCCGAGGTTGGCCACATATAATAGATGAATCATTAAATTACTTTAGTTCCAATGGTTTTACCTGTCTGGATTAGTTCCTGAATCCTTTCAGGTTTTCTTCCATCTAACATCCAAACATTTTCTACATTCAGACATATTTTACTAGCACTCTCTGCTTTCAGAAAAATACCCCCTGTGACATCATGTGATTCTTCATGAACTCCAGTTATTATTTGGTTTTTAGACCAAATAGGTATAAGTTCTGATCCTTCAACATTTGGAGGTTTGGTCATCAACCCTTCTGTATCACCTAAAAGAAATATACAATGGCTAATATCTTGTATTTCATTACATAACCTTACCATTAAGTCATCACCAGATAAGATACCAAATTCTCTTTCATCTAAAACGTCCACTACATCTCCAAAGGTAATTTGAATAGTTCCAGATACATTCTTTTCAAACCTACTAATGTCTCCATTGAAATTTGAACCTAATCCACTAGCCCATAATGACGGGGGGTGTGAACTCCCTGAGACGCCACATTGCTCTAAATGGTCTAAAATATATTTATTTAATTCTAACATGTCATTTCTTACTTTTACTACTGCATCTCTTTGCTGCTCAATTATTTCACTATTATATCCAGTAGCTAGACTCCATTTTTTGGCTTCTAGATGACCGAAAGAACCTGCTCCATGAACTAATATTACTGAATCGCCATTTTCTATGATCTCAGATAGGACTTCACAGACTGCTTTAATCCGGTTTTCTCGTATTGTTTTTAATTGAGTTTTATCAGTAATTAAGCCTCCACCTAACTTTATGACGATTTTAGAATTAGTCACGATAGAGCCTCATATGCTTCGAATCGTCCTCGGCATATTGCTGTATTCATATCTGACTCTGCTGAGATACTAAACGATGGGTTCATTTCTAAGTGTATATTCCAAAGATTATGGCGGAACATACAGAGATTGAGAAATTTCAGCGTTGGCTTCAATCACAATTAGACGATGTTCAATCTATTGAGGATGTAGACGAAAGAGAAAGGCGGCAGATCCAACTAGAATCTGCGATTCAAGAAGCTATTACTTTTCGAAATATTATGTCCTTAGTCCAAGACATAGCTCCTCCTTTTGTCGAAAGAGATTCTTCAGTTAGAGTGATTTCTGATGAAGAAGTAGTTAAGAGTTCTTCAGATTCTATCTGTTCCTCTTGTGAAAAACCTATAAGTTCAGATATAGATTTTTGCACCAATTGTGGTGAGTTTCTCTAATCACTCTTCTTCTTCGACCCATCGTGCTCTAGCAACTTCATATTCTGGATTATCGGTTGCAATGACACTCAAATACTGACTATCTACTGATTCTACTAGGTAAACAGTAACACCTGCATGCCAAATAGTTTCTCCGTCAGCAACCATTCTTGCAGTATCTACTTCAAATATTGTTGGTAAATTATAGTGTACCTTTC
>CAXDMJ010000044.1:0-10151 GCA_963990035.1 uncultured Candidatus Poseidoniales archaeon
CTAACAACTCAGACAATACATGGTCCTATTCATCTTGATGTTTATTCTAAAGGTCGAGTTCAACAAGAAATTGGAATGATTGGACATGGTTCTCTATGTCCTCCAAGCTCAGGTTTGGTTAAGTTACATCATCTTCTTTCTGTAGGTGGTGGCCGAGATGCAATTGCAGATGGTTGGTTGAATGATTTGTGTGGAGAAAATCCATATGATTCTCAATCTTAATTGATGTTTGAGCCGACTCTGTCAATAACCGTCTGTTAGTTCGAAACGTTATGGTCAAGGCCTCGCCGAGTGAGACTCTTGATATTTTACGTCAAATTGCCAATAATCCTGGCGATAGAATTTCAGTCCAAGATTTAAGAAAATCTGGAAGGATGACGGCTAGAGAACGAATTAATGCTTTACTTGATTCTGATTCATTTGTGGAGGTAGATGCCTTTGTTCAACATCGTTCTGGTGATCATAATTTACATCTTCATCGACCATTAGGAGACGGCGTAGTAGCTGGTCATGGGATGCTTGATGGCCGTCGAATTGTTTGTTTTGCACAAGATTATTCAATTTTCGAAGGTACTATGGGAGAAATGCACGCTAAAAAAATCGCAAAGGTTGCTGAATTTGCTGAAAAATCTCAACTACCAATCATAGGTATATGGGATGGTGATGGTCAACGTGCTTACGAAGGAGTTCCTGCCTTGGGTGCTACCGGTGAATTACTTGATATCCTTGTAGCATGCTCAGGACGCATACCAATCATTTCTCTCGTACTTGGAACAGTTTCAGGAGTCAGTGCTTTAGCAGTAGGTTTGTCAGATTTCGTAATACTTGGTTCAGAACATGGTCAAATGTTTATGCGGAGTCCATATTTTATACCCGAGGTTATTTCTGGAGAAATTGATGAAAAAAAACTTGGAGGGGCAGAATCCCATGCGAGTAGAAGTGGCGTTGCATGCCTAGTTGCTCATGACGAGCATGATGCAATTAATATTGCAGCTGAAATCCTAGGATATTTGCCAGATCATACATTAGCTGAATCATTTAATGTTAATTCAGGCGACCCATGGAATCGTTCTTGCAAAGATTTGGAAACCATTGTTCCATCTGATTCAAATAAACCATATGATATGCTGGAAGTAATCAGAGAAGTGGTCGATGAAAGAAGATTCTTAGAACTATTTCCCTCATATGCAGACAATATTATTGTTGGTTTCGCTCGACTAGATGGCCAATCAGTAGGGGTTGTAGCCAATCAACCTAAAGTTTTAGCCGGATGTTTGGATATTGATGCATCAGTCAAAGCAGCGAGGTTTATCCGTACCTGTGATATATTTAACATTCCAGTAATTACTTTTGTTGATGTACCTGGTTTTTTACCCGGAACTGTTCAAGAATGGGGTGGTATTATTCGACATGGTGCAAAGATGCTCTATGCTTATGCCGAAGCAACAATCCCAAAACTCACAGTTGTAACTAGGAAAGCATATGGTGGCGCTTATTTGGCTATGTCATGTAAACATCTTGGTTCTGATTATAATATTTCTTGGCCAACTGGAGAATTAGCAGTAATGGGTGCTGATGGTGCTGTGAATATTATTCATCGTCGTGAGCTTGAACAATCAGAGAATCGAGATGAAACACATTCCGATTTAGTGAATGAGTATCGTAATAAATTTGGAGACCCCTATGTTGCTGCCAGAAATGGTTGGTTAGATGATGTTATAGAACCAGCTGATACAAGAAGGAAGTTAGTCCAAGCATTACGTCCCCTTATGTCGAAAAGAGAATGGGCTCCCCCCAAGAAACATGGTAATATTCCTCTTTAATCATGCAGTCTTTTTAGGACATAATCAAGGCTGGGTAATGGTTGTAATGTTTTGTCTGTGAATAATAATTCCCAAGCCTCTAAGTGCTGTGAAACAAGCATTATTATTGCAAAATCATCCATTTTAGATGTCTCATTATACGAGATTGAAACTATTTTTTTAGCATTAATTTCTATGCCAACATCTCCCCCTGGATTAGCGTCTAAATCTACAGCAATATCTGCTTCACAATCTTCAATTATTGCCTGATCCCATGATCCACTAACTAATTTCCTCCTACCTTGAATTGGGATAATATACCCTCCTGCAGCGGTCCAAGATGCAGCAATTGATCTAGCGGTAGAACCTCCTCCTCTAATTTTTAGAATTGAATCCTTTACCTCTATTCCGATATGTTTCGCTGCAGATAAAAATCCATAGCCATCAGTATTAGTTCCAAACCATTCTCCCTTTATTCTCATCAGTTGATTAATCGAATTGATATTAATATCTGCTGATATTTGTAATGTTTCTATTATTGTATGTTTCAATGGAGATGTTATTGAGAGCCATAAATCACCCTCTAAGTTAGTAATATTTTGTTTAAACTCCTCTGAGTTTTTTGCTTCTAAAAATAATTGTTCAATATTGCTAATGTTTACTTTTCTCCCTACTATTTCGAATAGTTTAGGCGTCAATGAATGAGATATAGGGTAACCAGCTATGCCCCAGTAGTCGGGTGTCTTCACATGCCCTCCTACGAATTGTTAGCAATGAAGGTTTCAAGTGAGTAGTTCGACCGGAAAGAACGATGGACAGTGATTTGGATATCGCCCGTAGGGCAGAAGCGAGACCAATAGAAGAGATTGCTTCGAAGCTTGGACTTTCTAGTAGTGACCTGATTATGCAGGGTCCTAGTATTGCTAAAATAAAATGGGAAACTATGAAATCTAAGTCATCAGGTAAGCAAGGATTCTTGATTCTTGTGACTTCAGTTAACCCTACTCCTTTTGGAGAAGGGAAAACGGTTACAACAATCGGACTTAATCAAGGACTAAATCGTCGAGGATACAATGCGACATGTGTGGTTAGAGAACCATCAATGGGTCCTGTTTTTGGGATTAAAGGTGGTGCTGCTGGCGGCGGATTTTCTCAAGTTATCCCAATGGAACAGATTAACCTACATTTCACTGGAGATTTACATGCTGTGACTTCTGCTCACAATCTTTGTTCTGCAATTCTTGATAATCATCTTCATAGAACAAATGAATTAGATATTGATACAAATCGTATTTTCTGGCCGCGAGTTATTGATATGAATGATCGTTCATTAAGAGAGGTGACTATTGGTTTAGGTGGTAAAATGAATGGTTTAGTTAGAACTGATAGATTCGATATTACCGCTGCTAGTGAAGTTATGGCAATACTTTCATTATCAACTGATTACAAAGATCTACGTGCTCGTTTAGGTAGGATTGTGATTGCTGAATCTAAAAGTGGGAATCCAATTACAACAGAAGATATTGGAGCAGCAGGTTCTATGGCTCTTCTATTAAGAGACGCATTATTACCAAACTTAGTCCAAACTTTAGAAGGTGATCCAGCCTTTGTTCATTGTGGTCCTTTTGCAAATATTGCTCATGGCAATTCTTCAATAATTGCAGATTCTTTAGCATTATCTTGTTCAGATTATGTAGTTACTGAAGCAGGTTTTGGAGCAGATATGGGTGCTGAAAAAGCCTTACACATCAAGGCCTTGGCCTCTGGAAAAACTCCAGATTGTGTAGTGATTAATGTAACTGTTAGAAGTATGAAATTACATGGTGGTGGATTTTCAACAGGTGGTGGCAAACGACCGCCTAAGGAAGAACTAGAATTAGAAAATATAGATGCGACCCGCCAAGGCGCCAGTAGTAATCTTCGTCGGCATGTGAGGAATATTTCAATGACTGGTCTACCAGTTATTGTTTCAATTAATAAATTCGCTACAGATACTGATGCAGAAATCCAGGCCATTAGTGAAGAAGCAAAGTTAGCCGGCGCTAGAGAAGTTGTTATTTTCGAAGGGCACGCTCATGGTGGGATTGGAGCTGGTGAACTTGCAGACGCCGTTGTTAATGCATGTGCAGCTCATGATGACGCAGGAAGGCCATACACGCCAATTGTCAAGCCAGGGATGCCTGTTAGTGAGACTATTCTGAAAATCGCTACAAATGTTTACGGTGCTCATACAGTTGACTTTAGTCCACAGGCACATCATGCATTCGAAGTTCTAAAGAAATGGGGGATGGATACTCTTCCAGTATGTATGGCGAAAACTCAATATTCATTTAGTCATGAATCTTCAGAACTAGGTGCTCCAACTGGATTTACATTACCAATAAGAGAAATAAGGATTAATGCGGGTGCAGGTTTCTTAGTTGCAATATGTGGTTCAATGATGACTATGCCTGGACTACCTAAGAGGCCCGCTGCAATGGATATGGATATGGATGAAGATGGCAACCTACTCGGAGTATTTGGTTGAGGTTGTGGTTGTGTGCGGCAGATTAAGAAACTCGAAGAAGGCGTTCGTCTAAGGATTGAATCCGAAGATGACCTCTGGGTTCTTTCTCAATTATGCCGCCCTAGTTCGATTCTTGGGATGCTTTCCCATCGTAGAGATTCAACAACTGGGACACAACAAGATGGTCGTGCTAAAAATGCTGAAAGGAAACCTATGTGGATAGTTCTTGATATTGAGAAAACCGAATTTCAAGGATTCACAGATAACCTTAGAGCACACGGAATAATAATCGAAGCAAAGATAGATGTAGGTTCACATCATACTCATATCATATCTCCTGGTGATGAGATCGAATTGACATTCCCTGGGGGTCTAGTCAATTCAGACGTCGCACTTCTCAAAGAGACAATTAAAGCTGGTTCTAAAGCTAAATCCGGGTTAATAGTTGTTGAAAATGACGAAATTATGCTTTTTGAAGTAGCGTCTCATGGAATTAGAGATGTATCTCAATTTAGTATGCGTGGCGGTGGAAAAAGAGTTTCTGACTCTACTAGTGTGCGTAGAGGTTTTTTTGAAAGAGTAGCCAAAGAAACTGCATTAGTTTTTCAGAATAATATCCCATTAGTCATCTGTGGACCGGGACTTGCCCGAGAACAATTTGAATCAATGTTAAGAGAAGTTGGTGCTAAAAATCAGATTCTCAATGCTGCGACATCAATAGGTGGAAGGTCTGCTGCCAATGAGGTTCTTGCTGATGGTTTAGCTGATGCTGTTTTAGGTGAACATGCTCTTGTTTCACAAATAAAAGCTATCGAAGAAGGATTAAAGAGAATCTCTGTTAATGGGGCAGTAGCTTATGGTTCAAAGATTATTTCTGAAGCAGCAGATGCTGGAGCAGTAGATATTTTGGCAATCGATGCATCTCTTTTACGAAGTTTAGATCAAACAATTAGAAATTTTTGGGAGTCGGTTTCACAGAAAATTGAAACCTCTAAAGGAGATGTAATTCAAGTCTCTCAAGATCATGATTCTGCACAACAACTTTTAGGTTTAGGTGGAGCAATAGCACTTCTTAGATGGAAAATGGATTGATTATAATGTCTATATCTGAGATACAAATTGTGGCTTTTGGTGATCCTTCGAAAAAGGATAATGCTTATTCAGTACTATCTCATTCAGAATCTTTAGGTGCAAAAGTTAAATTTTTAACTTGTAAAGATCATGAATCCTTCTTAAATTTTGATCATGGGGCTATAAATTGGCGCGAATTGACGAATGGTATTCACTGGCTGATTAATTCTGCAGAAACAATGCTTACAGGTGAATCACCTAAATCTGCATTAGGTGCAGGGATGACGTTTGGAGAATTAGAAGGTGCCCGAATGGTCATGATTGTTGATGTTCCAGATATTCCTAGTGATATTAGTAAATCATGGGGTTTCGTCATTAATCGAATACGTCAAATTCATGTGCTATTTTTAACCCCTGATGCCTTACATGCCATATCCGAATTAGAAGGAGTAACAATTGAAAATCTATTAAAAGAAATCCGAAACAAAGGTTTAGTCCCACATGTATGTAGTTACATTGATTCTCAAAATAGAGTTTTAGTTGAACATTCTTTAGGTTCAATTGATATAGAAACCGAAAAAACTCTGGAACCATTAGAATGGTTAGCTCGGTTTATTTGCAACCTTCCTTTCTCCGAATCAGGCAATTCAGGCGTCAAAAGGGCTTGTTTGAGTTAATATTGATGTTTCATTATTTAATTCTCCCATGCACTTCTGATTTTTAAAGGGACGATTAGCAACAATGCCTTTTGAAGGGTGACCCTTTCGGCCAACCCTCGGGGGATGAAATTATGCCATTACGATTAGGTCCGGCCGGTGTTCCATTATCCTGTAAAGGTAGGACGATTGTCGAAGGAATGGATGATATTACAGTACTTGGTTTAGATGCCATGGAGATACAAACAGTTCGTACAGTACAACCAAAACATTTCGATCAATATTGGCAAGCTGGAATTCTATCCTGGGATTCAGATATTGAAATGAATATGCATGGTCCTTACTATGCTGAGCTTCTTGGTAATAGACGAGAACGTAATCGTAGTTTACTAAAAATGGAATCAAGCATGCAAGCAGGGAAAATTCTCAATGCTCGGCATTTAACATACCATGTTGGTCCCTATGGTGAATATGAACCTGGTACAAAAGCAAATGAGCAAGTGGCTAATGTTTTCTCAGGTGTTGTAGAAAGAGTACAATCTATTTGGGGTGTCGCTAAAGAAGAATTAGATTATGCTGCATTCCCATGGATACATGAATCTGAGCCTTCCTTAGTAGGTATTGAAACATCTGGTCGTCAAGAACTATGGGGTACTATTGAAGAAGTTCTCGAGGTTTGTAATCACGTAGAAGGTACTGTTCCTGTAATCAATTTGGCTCACATACATGCAAGAGGACATGGGAAAATGAAAACTAGTGAAGACTATGCTGAATTATTCGACTTGGTTAGAGAGAGTTATGGTGGGAAGAAATTTTATTGCCACTTTGCAGGTGTTGAACATAGAATGGGTAATGCATTACACTATACACAGATTAAGAAATCAGATCTTAAGTTTGAACCATTTGCAGAATATTTAGCCGAAGAAGGCGATTGGTTAGACATAACTATAATTTCAGACTCTCCTCTTCTTGAACATGATGCTATGTACATGTTACAACATTATGACAAAGCACGACAGAGACTATTAGAAATCCGTGCTCGTGATGAAAGACGTGTGAAATTAGCTAGGGTGTCTGGTATGTCTGCTGAAGAGTTAGAAGAATTTGAAAATCAAGCCGCTGAAGAAAAATCAAAAATCAAAGCAGCAGAAGTTGCCTCTAAAGAAAATGCTGAAAAAGTCATTCCAAAGAAAGTTGCGACCTCAAGTTCTATGATATCTTTCGATGATAGCGATGATGATGATGATTTATTCTGATTTATTTTAATTATTCAATATGGCTTCTCACTAATACTGACGATGGCATTTTTGGTGGATCACTAAACCCAAAGTTAGCTTTTGGATAGAATGATGTGTATTCTCCAAGATCTTCTCCATTAATCTCAGCCCTCGCATTAATTAATTTAGATAGTCTATCTACTGCATACCATTCTTTCTTTCCATTTTTAGTCTTTCCATGAGTTTTAGTTCCAAATATTAACCACCCAACTAAATATTCAACGCTTGATACAAACCATAATGGCCTTCTTTTAATTAAAAATGATATTCCATTCCTCCATTCGAAATTACAATTAATTTCTAAAGTTTCTACTCTAATCTGATTAGTATTCTCTTCAATTCTTATTTCTTCAATTTTGATATCATCAAATTCATACATTGAGGAAATATAATCACCTATTTCTTGATTAGGGGCAATAAGAATTTTTGTGCCATCGGGTTTTGCCCACATGATATCAGAAAAACTACCAAATGGTGACTCTTTCCAATGTCCAATAACTAATCTATCTCCTGATGTAAATCCACATGATGTAATGCGGCCTACGAAGATATCCATATTCTTACGAGTAATCTTTACTTAATCAAATACTGTATAAGACTACACGTCAATTTAGTAGTTGCTGGTGGGACTGGCCGGACTTGAACCGGCGGCCTCCGCATCTTCAGTGCGGCGCTCTCCCAGCTGAGCTACAGTCCCGTTAGCGTCCACGCCACTGCTCATTCCTCTTCAATTGTTCCGAGAACTCAATTTGCATCTTTGAGTACTTCAATTTGCATTTCATGCAGTGTTGCATTGCCTTTTTCGGCCATATTCAGCAAAGCATCGAGTTGTTTTCGAGAATATGTTGATTCCTCACCAGTTCCTTGAACTTCTACAAACTCTCCATTACTAGTCATTACAACATTCATGTCAACATCTGCATTACTATCTAAAATATAATCAAGATCTAGGTATATCTCATCACCCATTAATCCAACACTTATTGCAGCCACATTATTACTGATAACTGAGTTTTCATGTTTTATCTTTTGTTCATTACTTAATGTAGGTGCTTTCCAACCATTTTTCAGATCTTCACGACTTGGTCTCATATTCATTGGTAGACATTCCCCACTAGAAATTAACCTTCTAACTGCTAATCTAAGTGCTATACATGCAGCAGTAATTGATGCACATCTTGTGCCACCATCAGCATTGAGTACGTCACAATCAACAGTCAAGGCAATAGGTCCGAGTTGTTCTAGGTCAATAGCTCCTCTAAGAGAGCGAGCGACTAGTCTCTCTATTTCTTGAGTTCTTCCTTTTGCTCCCCCTCTCTCTCGACGGAACCTACTATCAGTTGATGCGGGTAGTAGTGAATATTCTGCATGAACCCAACCTCGATTTGAATCTCTAGGGAACCATCTTGGTAATCCATCTGCTTTGGTCACACAAGCCATAATGACTGTATTTCCTTGACGGTATAATATTGATGCTAGCGCATTGGGTGTAAAGTCGAGAGTTACCTCTATTTCTCTTAATTCATCTTTCTCTCTATCAGTTTCGAAATCGCCACTCTTCATCTTTGCCATAGTTGGCCGGCGAACATCACTCTCATGAATCATTCTCTTCGAGCATGAACTGGTCTGAAGGAATCCACTACTTCAGGATGAGTTGTGATATATGGTCCTCCAATCAGATCTACGCAATATGGAACTGCTGTAAAAATTTCATTTAAAATTTCTCTTATAGACCGTGGTGAACCTGGTAAATTTATTATCAAAGATTGATTTCTTATCCCTGCAGTTTGCCTTGACAATATAGCTGTAGGGACATATTTTAGGGATATTTTTCGCATTTGCTCACCAAAACCAGGGAGTATCTTATCACACACTGTTTCAGTCGCTTCTGGAGTGACATCTCTCGGTGCTGGACCGGTACCTCCAGTTGTAACAATTACTGAACATTTTTGATTATCTATTAAGTCACATAATGCTTCTTCTATCTCATTTTTTTCATCAGGTACAATTACTCTAATTACTTCCCATGGAGAAGATAAAGCCTCACTCAGAAAAATCTCGATTGCAGGACCACTTAGGTCTTCATAATCACCAGAACTTGCTCTATCAGATGCAGTTAAAATGCCAAACCTACAGATGTCCCCGCCTTTCATTGACCTTGCATAAAAGGCATTGAATAAAAACGCCATCGGTCTGAATCTTTGAAGAATCAAGGGACATGTTCAAAGACCTCCTCACTAGCAAAAGCCTCCCGGAGGTTTGCAAGTGTTGAGTCTACCCAAATATACACGCCGTTGCCATACCCCATTTTTCCATCAGGATTCAGACTTGTTGGAACCCGCATCGGTTGTAAAAGTAGTCTTCACACTTCAATCTTAAATGAGGTGTACATTATGAGTGATGATGATAAGTATGCAACGCAAGTTGCTTTAGTAAAAGAAGAGTGTAAGGATGCAGATGTAGGAGAAATTACTGAAGAATTCAGACGCTATGAAAATGAGTTCTTGATACCTCCTAATGACGCTTTAAGGTCAGTAATTCGCAAATTTCAAGCAGCCTCAGGTCAAGAAATGACTACTATTTCCCCTACTCAAACACGTATTGAGAAGAAAGTAGACCGTTTTTCAGATTTAGGTTCTGATGATAAGAACGTGACTATTGAAGTAGCAGTTGTAACTTATGTTCCTCGCGTTCAAATGGTGCGTGGTGAAGAAAAGCAAATTGCATTTGGTTGGATTGAAGACAATCCTTGGGAGTCTAATGATAAAAGAGAGCGATGGGATTTCAAAGATTGGGGGGCTCATTCGGAAAATCTTGCACCTAACTCTGTAGTTAGATT
>CAXDMJ010000045.1:0-9966 GCA_963990035.1 uncultured Candidatus Poseidoniales archaeon
CTCTAGGAACTATTCGCTCGGCTAATACTTAAGGGTGAATCTCCGGTGGTAGTAATATCCTTAACGGGACTATTTTGAGGTGCAGTGATGTCAATTAATACAACAGATTCAGTAGACGGTTTTCTTCAAGGTGAAAAAGAGCCTCCCGGTTCATGGGTATTTATTGCTCTAGGAGTTGTAATTTCGCTATCTTTTTTATTACTCTACAGTATTCTTTACCCTGGTCAAGATTTACCAGTAATCTCTGATTTAGTCCCTGTTTTTAGTGGTGTATTTGATTCAGGAATTTGGTTCTTTATACTAGGCACTATGATTGGAATATTTGCAATCTTAGGTAGATTATTGTTAGAGGCTACAAGCGAGTAAGGTGATTATTATGGATACAGTATTATCAACAATGTTTTATTTTTGGATTTCATTATTTATTGCGTATCTCTTAGTCCAAAGAGGCCTTTGGATATTTTCAGATGTCGCTAAGGGGACGGTATCTTTCATGCTTGAGAAAGCAATTGGGCCTGGTGCAGATTTAGTAGAAGGTAGAACCGGTTCTGGAGCACGTTCTTGGATTATGCAGGGAACATTATGGCTGATTCTTGGGTCAATGTTTACTTTCATGAGTATGTGGCTCAGTCATGATCCTGATGCACTACATTCTCTAGCATCATGGGGTTACTCCGCAAATACTCATGAATTATACTCAGCTGGTGTTTATGCTACACTTTATGGTTCAGTTTCTATGCTCGTTATAGGTTCAGGGCTCCATATTATTCCCAAGTTAGCTGGTACTGAATTAGCTAGTGAGACAAATGCCAACTTAGTCTCATTTATTTGGACAATCTCTGTTTTAATTATGGTAGTAGGTTCTCAGAATAATATGATTTTAGGTCTTGAAATAATCCCTGTAGGTATTGTACTCAATACTGCAGCCCTTATTGCAGTAATTATGAATCAACTTCTAACACTTGCAAATAGAACAAGAAACATGGCTCTTCCGGGCTGGTTAATTCTAATCGCACTACTAAGCAATCCAATACTTAGTATTGTTTCGATAGCATCTGGTGCTATTAATGACAATATTGGTCAGTGGTTGTCATACCATATCTTTGGTGGTACATTCTTTTTCTTAGGAGTTTCAGGAGTAGCACTTTATGCCTCATCTATCTCCTCTGGTAATCCATTATGGTCGAAAACACTAGTAGGAGCTACTCTGTTTGGTGGTATATTTACAATTAATCCATTTGGAGATATCGATGGTCAAATGGTAATTGATTTATTTGGACCATTAGCGAATAATAATGTTATAGCATTCAGTAATGAAGATATGCTATCTGCCAGTTTTCTGATGGCACTTGCGTCAGTCCCAATATTAGCATTTTCAAGTAATATGCTTGTAACTTTACGTGGTTCTGACATGTTTATCGATGATCCGAACGCCTCAGGTAACGCAGAGTTAAATCTAGGTTCATGGTTAATAATTCCCATCGCAATAGGTTCATTGTTTGTTCAAACAGATGCTGTAAGCGGTACAAATGAATTAGTTGGTATTTCTAACTCTTTATCGATGATGTCAGGATGGCTTGTTTTGGTTCCATTATCGCTGGGAGCAGCTCTGAGTCTATACCCTGAATTAGTAGGAAGACATCTTTTCTCTCAAAGTCGATCTCGTTGGGGATTCTTGATGATGACCGGTGGAGCGATTTTTGGACTCTCAATTACAATGATTGCAGACTTTATGGATTTGGCTCTTGCTGAATTACTCGTCGAAGACCCTAGTGCTTTATCGGAAGAACTTCGTAAAGTAGGTTCGGTAATGTTCTATGGAGTGGTTATTGGTTCAATATTCCATTCATTGAATATGGTTAGTGGTATGTTTAGAGGAAATCTAATTTCTAAGGAATCAGTTACTTCTTCTTCAATATCTGTTGAATCATACAATCTTGTATCCCCTACTACAGTTCGCAGAATTCTTGCTAGTGGAGCGGACCTTGATACTGAAATTATCCCTACCGGTGAAAATGATGAAAAAGGCAGCGCTACTAAACTTTGAGTATGCGATTGAAACGAGGGTAAAACCTTCATTCAGTATATGGAGTTAGTATGCGTATTGGACTTGTAGGTAAACCAAATGTGGGTAAATCAACTACGTTTTCTGCATTGACTGAGACACCTGTTGATATAGCTAATTATCCATTTACTACAATTGAACCAAATGTAGGGGTTGCCTGGTTACCTTTACGAGAAACTTGTGCATGTAAAGAGTTACGTGATAGGAAAGAAAAGCAAGGAAGGTTATCTCCAGTAATTGATAACGATAATCGTCATGGTAGTATTTGTAATCCTAAATCAGGAACTTGTAATGGCTATCAAAGATTAGTGCCAGTAACTCTTGTAGATGTTGCAGGATTAGTTCCTGGGGCTCATGAAGGCAGAGGTAGAGGTAACCAATTTCTTTCTGATTTAGCACGATGTGATGCCTTAATTCAAGTGATAGATGTTTCGGGATCTACGGATATAGAAGGTAATCCTGTAGGTGAAGGTGGTTCTGAACCTATGGAGGAATACCAATTTCTTTTGAATGAGCTTGATGCTTGGATTGTAGGAATTATTCAATCTAATTGGTCTAGAGGTGCTAGAAGAGTTCAGTCTGAAGGAGAAAAAGCTCTTTCAATATTTTTACTTGATCAATTATCTGGTATTGGTGTCAATGAGCAGCATGTTAACGCGGGGCTCCAGTCAGTTTTAGCCAATCATCCCGACTCAGGAGTGCCATGGTCATGGGGTAATGACGAATTAATGACTTTAGCAGGCACGATTCGGGCTCTTCTATTTCCAATATCTATTGTGGCTAATAAGGCAGATTGTATTGATGAAAGCAGTTGGGACGAATTATCTGAATGCATAATCAGATCTGGTGGTATTTTAGTACCTTCAAGTGCCGAAGCAGAGTTAGCCCTTCGAAGAGCATCAAAAGCTGGTCTCATCGAATTAAATCCTAGTAATTCTCAATTTTTAATAACTGATTTAGGTAAAAAAAATCTATCTCAAGAACAACATAATGCCTTAGCGAATATTTCGAAAACGTTGTCTAAATGGGATGGTGGAGGTTTAGTGGGGCTTCTTTCTTCAGTTGTTTTTGATAGACTAAAACGTAGGGTTGCCTACCCTGTTCAAGATGAAACTCATTGGACTGATAGTGATGAAAATATTCTTCCTGATGCTATACTTATTTCAGAAGGTACTACAGCAAAAAGTCTTGCTTATGCAGTCCATAGTGATCTTGGAGATGGTTTTATCCGAGCTACAGATGCTAAAACTAGCAGAGTAATAGGCGCAGATCATGAAATCTTAAATGGAGATATTATTAGTATCCACGCTAAGACTTGATTATGTTTCAATATCCTCAATTATTGGAGTTATAATTAATTTGTAAGTCACTGCAGTCCATGTTATTTCATATTCTTCATTACTATCTAATACTTCTCCAAAAATAGGCACTGGATTAGTTTCAATATTCGCAGTTATTGTAGATGCCCATGTTCCAATTCCATTACCATTTGAATTCCATTTACCTTGTAACTCACTTTCAGTTCCTTCAAATGTATAATTTTCTCCTGTATAATTTTCAGTAGGTGACCAAAACATTTCGAATCCTCCACCCATCTCACAATCTCCTTCATTTGCTTGGTCTTCAAACATTCCTTCAACTTGTGAGACGTCACTTAGACCATCTACTGAATCAGTAAATCCAGGCCCTGGTTCATCATTATCCATACAACTTACTTCAAATATTATCATGCCAATATTTTCTTCAGTCATAACATCAAAAAAGGAATCATATGTATCCCCATCGCCTAATATTTGTGATTCTGTTTGCTCAATATCAGTTTCTACAAAAGAAACACTCCACGATGCAGAAATTCCCGATGTTCCATTCTCAATTATCTCATCTGCAACAAGAGTTGGCATAATTCCAAAATAAATAGGGAATACTAGCATGAAAAATAGAGTCCCTATAATCATATTTTGAGCACGAGGGGTATCAGTTAAGTCTGTTAAAGCCATTTTCTCCCCAACACTCCACTTATATTCTACCTATCAAACCATTCTATAAATTGTATGAATCCACTACATTCTAATTCATATTAAAATTCCTATAAATTTATTTTTCATGATTTTTTTCTATTTTTTTGATCCCAATACCTTCTTTTTTAAATAATTTAATAGATTTTCTAAATTCTGGCATCATGTAGCCAAGCCTAGATCTTTCTAAGAAAGTCCATTTCCAGGGGTATCTTGGTAATTCATCTATCCATTTTTGTAGAACTTCTTTCCATTTTTTTCCTTCTATACTCTCAGGCACCTCGAATGAAACATAGGTTATTGCACCTGCAGAGCCTGGAGTTTGTGACCATGAACGGATAGTAAAACCATTCATATTTCCAGAATTAATTCTAAATCCTATTACTCTTGCTTGACTAGTTATTGGCATTATAATTGCCCAACGATGAACCATTTTAGTATCTTCAATTCGGGTAGTTTCCCAATTATTCGATTCAACAATCATTCTCATTGATCGAATTGCTTGAATTGGTTCAACACTAATTGGAATTTCCAATATACGTGTCCTTACCATGGTATTCGGAACTGGTACTTCTCAATGGTTGTATCTATTTAAGAATCAAAATTAGAGATGATAATTCTAACTTTTTTTTGAATCAGGCATCCGCACATAGGACTTCGAAAGTCGAAGCATTACTATTTTGCGTTGTTTGTTATCTCTTATCCAAAGAGTGAACCGAGGCCTTCAAAGCCCGCTCCATCATCTTCTGGCTCTTCTTCAACTACTTCTTCAGTAGCTGCTTCAGCGGTTGAACCGCCAGCAGCCGCTGGTGCAGCAGCAACAGGAGCAGCAACAGCAGTAGCCATTGCTTCACCAATATCGACTGATCCGAGTGAAGATACTAGAGCTTTAACTCGAGCACCATCAACATCTACGCCAGCAGCAGTTAGAACCGCTGTGACAGCCTTTTCATCAATTTCCTTTTCCGCAGAGTGCAGTAACATAGCAGCATATACATATTCCATTTTATCTCACCTTTTTTTATTTAGCCGAAGAGATCGCCAAGTCCACCGAACTCAGCTTCTTCTTCTTCCTCTTCCTCTTCAGCAGTTTCAACTACTGTCTCAGTCGCAGAGGATGCAACCGATACACTTGCTGCAGAAGCAGCAGCACCAAGTGCTGCTGACAATTCTTCGTCAAGTGCAGAGGAATCTAGTTGGCCTGCTAGGGCCAAAGCACGTGCATTTGCACGTGATATGAATAGAGGAGCAGTTGTTTCATTCGCAACTCCAGCCTCAACAGCAACTGCTAATGCTTCACTACTTGCTTTAGTAAGCAGTGTAGGCATAGTTTGTTCGGAGAACCAACGCATATTGCATGCAAGGTTGAATGCTCCCGAAGTTGCTGTAATAATATCTGTACGAACTTGATCTAAGTCAATATTTAGTGTAGATGCAGGGAAGAAGAAACCATCTTCTATTGCACCAGTTAGAATTATTCCAATTTCAATTGGGTGAATATCTAATTTAGCAAGCATTATGCCGAGATCACCAGAGATAGGTTGTCCTTGTTCAACAACAGTAGTTGTTTTCTGTATTGCAACTTTCCCCTTATCGATCTTAGCAGGTATACCGACTGCGTTAAACTCTCCAACAATCGGACCAGGTCCAAATGAAGTAGGTCCTTGTTCAACAATAATGTCAATTGGTGCAAGCTCTCCTTCTTTTGCAGAACGTCCTTGACGTGTCTTCTCTAATTCAATAAAAAGTTCAAATGGATTTAGATTTGATTGAACAATACAAGGTTGCACTGCATTTTCAAATAATGTGTCTAATTCTTCACTAGAACGGCCAGAGTTTATCCAAGCCAATCTAATTAAAGTCTTTTTAGCCATTGTAATTTTCATTGATTCTCTTAAGTTACTTCTCATGTCTAGCATGTTACTAGCCGGAACGCCACCTACATCGACAATTCCAACAACTCCATCTGAATTTAATACTTCAGTAAGTTCTTCAACTCGACTTCTTTTCCAAGGAGAGACTTTTGGTGTAATCACTCAATCACCTCTACTTTTACCGAAGGTCCCATTGAAGTTTTCACATAGCAAGAGCGGATATTTCCAGCACCACGTTCTAACTTACTAGTTACTCTAGTCCAGATAGCCATAGCATTTGCTGTTAATTCATCCATTCCTTGTTCTCGCGAACCGAATGCAGTATGGAAAGTTACTTTATCACGAGATCTAACAATAGTAGTACTTTGCAATCCTGCAGCAATCATAGCAGGGTCTAGTGTTGGAGGAACAGGACGTGGCATTTTTCCACGTGGACCTAACACTACTCCGAGATATCTTCCAACAGTACCCATATGTGGTATCTCTGCCAAAAAGAAATCATGTTGTTTAGCCATTTTACGTGCTTGTTGTCTGTTCCCGCCTAAATCTTCTATAGTCGCAGGATCAATTACGCTTATTCCTGCAGCACGAGCTTTTGAGGCCATTTCACTACCTGCAAACATTGCAATACGTACTTCTTTACCTCTTCCTGATGGGAGACGTACTTCTTCTTGGATACGATTAACTGGATTTTTCAGATCAACATCTTTGAGCGTTATAGCCATCTCAAAGGATTCAACGAACTTACGTTCAGGGGCATTCTCTAGTGCTTGTTTGATGGCATTTTGGATATTTTCTTGCATATTAATTCACCTCCGTGGTTAACGAGGTTTCCCTCTCCCACAATTTGTGATAATTCAGCTAAAGTGTTCGCTGAATTCCCCCTTGCTCATACGTTCGAGTGCTTCTTTTGGTGCAAAGCCTTCGACATTAACTCTCATAGCCACACAAGTTCCCATAACTTCACGGCAGCGTGCATACAAGTTTGCACCAGTTAGACGCTCTTCTTGCTCTGTTGCAATCTTCTTTACTTGATCCATTGTCAAATTTTCAGATGCTTCTTCCCAGGAACCATTACACTTCTTTTTGCCAAGAGCTTGGACAACTTTGTGTGGTGTCTCATTACGTGCTGACATGTGTATTACCTCCTATGATTGTATCCCGCCGACTGACCTTCACTATTTGAGCGTGTTGCGTTAGTCCTCGGTCTCCTATATTCGATTATTCAACACGTTGAGTAACGCGCACTTGGTCTGCTCTGACTGTTAATGCAACTGGTACTGCGGCTTCGAATAACTCTACTGTAACTTCTTCTTTAGACTCAGTTACACGTATTACACGTGCAGATTGACCTCTGAAGGCACCACCATGTATCTCTACGATACAACCTTCTTCTATTCCACTAGTAGCAGCTTTTGGTTCTAAGTATGGTAGTACATCCTCAAGTGGAGACTCTCCATCTAGTACCTTTCTACAGTTCTTAATTGGAGTTGTTGAGACTCCTGCTCTTCCAATCAACTTCTCTACATGATGAAATGCAGATGCTTCAACGAAAATATATCCCTTCATATAATTAGGGCTTAATACACCGTAAATTTCATCTTTAATATCCATCAAAGAACCACTGCCTGAAAGTCTAGCTTGTATTTCTCTAGCGACATTTTGTTCTTGACCAATACTAGTTTTTAGAATGTAAAGGAAAGATGCAACATCTCCATACATATCTCTTAGACTCGGAGTACTATATTCTTTCTTTCCAATCATACCTGGGTCAACCCATTCTGAATTCTTATACAGCGTTTTAGGGGTGACCTCATTACTTTCAGCAAGGTAAAGAATAGGAGTGACTTCTAGCAATGAATTACCCATTGCAATTCCTCTAGATGGCCCTCTTCTCACTCTCTCTAGTTTGTCTGCAGGGATACCTGTTGATTCGACAATTCTTGATTTAACAGCATCATCGTCATCAGGATCTCCATAACCATAGATCCCATCCCATGCTCCTGGCAAATCAGAAACTTCATCAGCTCTTTGCATAAGCAAAACTTTTTCTTCATGGCGAATAAATACAGTAAATGCGTCAGACATCTTAATCACTCAATTATTTACTTCGTTAACCATTCAAAGAATGATGGGAGTAGATTATCCATTAGGTATAGCATAACGAAACCAATGCCTCCTAGTACAAACATACCAATCCCACAAACAATAATAGTTTGACGAAATTCTTCCTTGGAAGGTTTTCTTGCCATCTTTAGAATCCTAGCATAAGACCCGGTTTGAAGGCCGCGAACACGACTCTCAATTTCGTCTTGCCAGTCTTGGACTTTATCCTCAACTGCACTAGTGTTTGAGTTCTCTATAGCCATCACTTTCCCTCAGAATCGACTCGGCGACCGACCAGCCTCATTTAAGCACGTCGGGAGAACCATTGGAAGTTATCTGTCTAAAGTTGAGAAAATACATCAATTAATGAATTCAACAGTCCTAGTTTTTAGGTTACGCATTTGGGTGTGTAATGAGGCCCCATGTATCTGATCAGATTTGACTCCTGTTAATACGAGCAGTACGCGTATTTCATCACCCATTGAGTCATCCGTTGTAGCACCCAATATTATGCGTGCATAGGGGTTAATTCTATCTCGAATAATCTTCGCACATTTTTCAGTATCTCCCAATGAAAGCCCGGGACCACCAACTACGTTGATTAGAGCTCCTCTAGCATCAGAAATATCAATGTCTAATAGTGGAGAATGAAGGGCTTCTTCAGTAGCCTTCTCTGCTCGATCAGGTCCATTTGCCTCGCCTAGTCCAATCATCGCAACTCCTCCTCCATTCTCCATTACTGAACGTAAATCTTGGAAATCAAGATTTACAATTCCTTCTTTGGCAATCATCTCAGATACTCCT
Organism: uncultured Candidatus Poseidoniales archaeon; assembly: GCA_963990035.1. Classification (GTDB taxonomy): domain Archaea; phylum Thermoplasmatota; class Poseidoniia; order Poseidoniales; family Thalassarchaeaceae; genus MGIIb-O2. The sequence continues at coordinate 8,865 of CAXDMJ010000045.1, forward strand.
GAAATAGATCTCATGAGTAACTCATCAGCAACTCTGAAGGCCGCATCAAGTGGTAAGTCTCTTACTCCTTCTACTTCTAGTAACCTTTCATTAGGGAGTACGACTACTGTATCGCAAACTTCTCTCAATCTTTCCAAGCCCCATTCTGCATTTTGTCTTCTCAATGCTCCCTCGGAAAGGAATGGATACGATACTACTGCTATTGTCAATGCTCCCGCAGCTCTTGCTAACCTTGCTATTACATGAGCCGAACCTGTTCCAGTGCCTCCTCCTAAACCTGCTGTAATAAAAGCAAGATCACACTCTTCAACTTCATTATTAAGCGATCTTTCAGATTCATATGCTGCTTGTTCACCTTTTTCAGGGTCACCTCCTGCACCTCTTCCACGAGCAGTTCTTCCAATCAATACTTTATTTTGTACCCCTACTCTAAGTAAATGCTGAGCATCTGTATTAATTGCTATTCCTCTAACATATGTGTCATCGAATAATCTCTCTTGTTCCAGTCTCGCTACAGTATTAGATCCGCATCCTCCACATCCAAAAACTCGTATACGTGGTTGAAGCGATGAAAGTAGTTGAATAAGTTCAGAATCACTCTCAGTATCTATGGGTGCAGACGGTATTCCCTCATCCTCTTGTAGTTCTAATACACGGTCGATGATATTCTTCACGACTCATAGGCGGATTGGTAAGAGGATAACCATTACCCTTCGGCGAAGGGCTTTGATTGCTATTTCTTCGTATAATGTGATACACGAAAATCATAATTCTAATAATTGTTGTCTGGTGCTATTAAATCGAACTAAGAATGTATATACTCCACCCCAAGCTGAAATTGCTAATGCTGCAGTCATACCATTTAATTCATTATTTCCTAATAGTAGATATCCAAAATATTCATGATATGCGGTAATATCAATTCCAGCACCTCCTGTATACGCCTGCATTGCAGCAACTAGAAGTCCTACAAGTGTAACAATCATACGATCAGCTCTTGAAAATCCACCATATATTCTATCAAGCCCAACCGATTGTGCCTGTGTTCCCATATATGACCCTAAAAGCGTCAAAAGACCTGCAGCTAAACCTGCACTTAAAC
>CAXDMJ010000046.1:0-9933 GCA_963990035.1 uncultured Candidatus Poseidoniales archaeon
TTAGAACAAAAAGTATTGCCAGGATTAGACCCTAATCCGGTGTCTTCTTCATTATCTTCTGCTGAGCGTTCATTACACAGACTTTCAAAATTAGGAGATTCAATATCTCCAATTAATGAGCCAAAGCCTAAGGCCGCTATTATACCAGAATTACCTGAAATGAACGTTCTTTGTCAGTTTTCAGATTCATATATTCTAGCTGAAGGTAATGATGAACTATTCATCGTTGATCAACATGCATTACATGAGAGAATAAGATATGAAAGGTTGAGACCATTAATGGTTGATTGGTCACCCCAAGAATTAATAATTCCTATTCCTATATCGTTGGGTGCTAGGGAATTATCTGCTGCACGTTCTGAGTCGATTAGACTTTCAGAGTTAGGAATTAAATTTTCTGAATCAGACAGTAATATTTCAGTAATTTCAGTACCTGATGTACTTTTAGGCGATAATAATATTATTGAATTCATACATGATATCTTAATTGATATTTCATCTCGACCAGAGTCTAGTGGTATCGATACAGTAGAAAAATTACGGGACAAAGTGGCTTTTATGAAGTCTTGCCGTGGTTCAGTAAAGGCTAATCAAAAATTGAATTTAGCAGAAATGCGTCGTCTTCTTTTAGACATGAGAACAGTTCCTAATCCTTGGGCCTGTGTTCATGGGAGACCAACAATTCTCCGATTAAGCCAAAATCACATGGACAAACATTTCGGCCGTCATGGTTGAAGTAATTTTAATGATTTCATCATATTCATAAATTCAGGATGTGTAACTTCTATTATTTCTGGGTTAATTATTTCAGCACCGCAATACGTTGCTAAAATAACTGCTGTCATAGCTAATCTATGATCCATATGTGTATCTACTGGGGATTTAGGGATTCTTGGCATTTCACCTCCAATTAGTGACAAGCCATCTTTTTTAGCCGCACAATTAAGTGAAAAAATATTCAATAATTCTTTTGTTCTTACTATTCGATTTGATTCTTTTCCTTTAGCATGAGACGCCCCGAAAATTTCTCCCCCCTCTGATATAGCCATTAATGCCGCCAATGGACTAATTATATCGCTCGCATCTCTAAGATTTATTCTGTGAATATCTTTTTTCTCTAAATGTTCTAAAGTTCTAAAAAGTAATCCATCATAATCCCTAGCTTCAATTTCTACTTGTAAACCATCATGTAAATTATCCAATAACGTTGCCATTGGATAGAGACTCATTTCACTAGGGATCTCTACAATTCTTGGGGTGATAACTTCCCAACTAGATAGTTGTATTGAATTATGTATTAATTTATTTCCAAATCCCCATTCATTGGCTAATTTAATAGTTAATTGTAAATATCCTCTACTTACTTCTTCACCTTTAATAGTCAATTCCATATCATTTTTCCAATTAGATGAGGATAATATTAGCGCACTAATTGGTTGACTTGACTCTGATGAATCGATTTCTATATCTCTAGGTTCCAATGGTCCTTTGACTGTACATGGGAATCCATCAGAAGAAACTTGACATCCTAATTCCCGGAGGCACGATGCTAATGTGGAATTACTTCTTTTACGTAAAGACTGATCACCATCTATTATCACCTCGATATCGAAATTGGCTACCATAGCTGTCATTATTCTCGCTACAGTTCCAGAATTACCACAGTATATTGTATTTTTTGGAGCAATAAGTCCCTCTTTATTTGGTGTCACTATCCATTTTTTAGAGTATTTTTTAATATTGACTCCCATCATTTCAAGACAATTACTCATTGAGATTATATCTCCTCCAGGTATGCCATTAAATCTTATTTCAGTCTTTCCTGCAGACTGTGATGCAAGTATTAACTGCCTAATCATATGGCTCTTTGAGGGTGGTAATTTGTATTCGAAAACTCCAACTGGAGTCACTGGTTCTATCCATTCCACAACTCTGCATAGTTGGGTACTTGTTGAATACTTTTGTCAAGAGTCCACGTTTCTTATGGTATCTCCAAAGTCTGACTTTTGGTCCCAAGCTCTTGCTCGAGTTTCTATTTGATTGATCTTCATTTCTTCTTTAATGCTACCACCTCTAAATTTCACTAAATTATTTCTTTTCAATAATTTCGGACTTAGTCCTGGAAGAATAACGCCAATGGCTCGAGGAACTCTACCGGGGTAAACATCATTTACATGTGATGCAATATTAGTAGTACAATTATTGAATAAGCTGTTGTAAAACTCAGGTTTTTCATTTAATTGGTTAGTTCTCTTAAGATATGATTCTAACATTCTACATTGATTTCCTTCACCTAGTATTATTGCCTCAAAAAGGTGCGTTTCTGATTTTCTACATCTACTTCTCACACCAATAGCATCATCTTCAGTTGCCCATACATACATTATTTCAAATTCTCTCAACAATCCTTTCATTGGACTAAATTTTTCTCCAGGCTCTCTCCTTACTTCTATTGAACAAGAGATTCTCGAACCATCTTTGAACTCAAAGCTTAGGATTGTATGAGCAACAGGTCTCCTCGTAGGGTAAAAATATTCAAGAACTAACCAAATCTTTGTACAATCTGAGATTTTAAATTTCTTTTCTATCCAGCGCTCATCATAATCTTTTGTAGTTCTCCAATTGAAGTCTCTAACATTCTTAAGTGTAACTTCATCATTATTTATTTCAGAATATGCTGTATATTTATTTTCATTTACCCAGGATAAATCATTGGATGGTTTCAGATGCCTTATACGAATCCATACTGAATAAATACCAATTAAAAATAAAATTATTAGAGCCAAACCCAGCATAGTAAGGTAACTCATAACACTTCAGATTAAACATCAAACAAGAAACCTCCTACGGATTAATGGCGCGGCAGGGGAGATTCGAACTCCCGAGGTGAAACACCACTGGATTAGCAATCCAGCGCAATGGCCAGGCTATGCGACTGCCGCAGTGTCCATCCGAGTTTTGATTATGGCTTAAGCGGAACGGTCTCTATCATTCTTCTTCTTGGTCAGAATCTTCTTCATTTCCATTATCAATAAGTTCAGCAGGTAGACGTGCTACAAATATAATTTCGTCATTATATGATTTCTTGTCTGAACTTCTTAATTCCATAATTCTTGTGCCTTTGGCTACTTTACCTAGGGTTTCTTTTGTTTGTTTAGCTGCTAATCTAATCATCATGCCCGATTTAGTAAGCATAAAAAGTTGGTCTGATAAATCAGGTATTTGTTTAACACTAATGATCTCATCTCCATCCTTAAGAGACATAGTTCGTATACCTTTTGTACCTCTATTTGTTTTTCTATAACCATCTCTCTCAGTTACTGGTTCACCGTTCTCATCAACAATTAATTCTCCATTTTCATCAACTTCATTAATCATCTCACCAGACCCAAGTCTAGTTCTTTTAGCCATTCCATATTTAGAAATGGTTAGTACACTATTTTCATAATTATCTGAGACAATCATTCCAATAACTCGGTCATTTGTCCCTAGGTTCATTCCAGTTACACCCTGGCTAACTCTACCCTGAACTCTAACTGTATGTGTAGTATGTACTTCTCCTGTATTTGGATCGACTCTTGTTTTAATCCCTGAAGGTACAAATCTGCATGCATACCCTCCTGCAGAGACAAGTACTACATGATCGGAGTCAGTTGCTGACCTAACTGTGACCAAACTATCATGATCGCCTTGTGCAAACTTTATTGCATATTTTCCATTTTTATTTATTTTGACATACTCAGATAAATTACTACGTTTTATTCTTCCATTTGCTGTTGCAAACATTAGGTAGTTACCTTCAGGATTTTCTAACAAATCCCTAGAAATAGGCAGTAATGATACAATATTTTCATCTTCTCTCAGGCTCTCCAATAGGTTTCTGATATGACCTCCTCTGGATAATCGACTACCCTGTGGTGTTTCCCATGCTTTTAGACCGTAAACTCTACCTTGATCGGTGAAAATTAATAATCTATCTTTGCTGAAGCAAGTTACAATTAGCTGTGGCGTATCTTCTTGTTTTGTAGCGACTCCCTTCAGACCTTTCCCCCCTCTATTTTGTAAACGGAAATTTTCAACTGGTAAATGCCTGATGTAATTGTCTTCAGATAGTGTAATTGCAATTGCTCTTTCTTCAATCAAATCTTCTCTATCCATGGATAGAGGCATTGGGTCAATGAATGAACGTCGTTCATCACCATGTTTTTCAACCATATTCCCTAGTTCTTCCAGTAATATAGTTAGTCTTCGCATTCTAGAAGATATAATATCACTTAAATCAGTTATTTTTATTTGTAATTCGTCAAATTCATTATTGACTTTATTCACATCTAACTTACTGAGCTGATACAATCTTCTCTCTGCAATAGCTTTTGCTTGTGCTTCTGTGAAATCAAAAGAATTAATTCCTTTAATTATATTTTCATCACCTTTTAGCACTGATTCAAATTGCTCTCTGCTATCACTAGCCTTACCAACTGCTACAATGTCATCAATTCTTTTCTGAGCCTTCACTAATCCTTGAAGTATATGGGCTCTTGATTCCGCCTTATCTAACTCAAATTGTGCTCTTCTTTCAATTACAGATTCTCTATGTTCTACATATGTGTGTAACATTACTGGTAAAGTCAATAGAACCGGTCTTCCATCTAAAATCCCCATCATATTTGCCGAGTAAGATTCTTGTAAACGACTTGATTTGAATAGTTGATTCAATACTGCATGAGGGTCTGCATTATTCTTAACTTCAATTAATACTCTAATTCCTTCTTTAGATGATTCATCCCTTATATCTCTAATTCCTATTACTGTACCTTTACTAACTAAATCTGCAATATGAACAAGCATATCTGCCTTTTTAACCTGATATGGTATTTCGTGAACAATAATTCTTTTACCATTTGAGTCATCAAATACTTCACATTTAGATCTGACATGGAATCTCCCTTTTCCAGTGGTATACATGTCAAATATTCCATCAATACCATGTATTGCTGCACCTGTAGGGAAATCTGGTCCTTTTACATGTTCCATATATTCATCAATTGAAATATTAGGCATTTCTATTTTTTCGATACCTTGTTCAATTATTTGGTTAACATGTAGGTTCACCGCTCCGGCTACTTCTGTAAGATTATGAGGTGGGATTCTTGTTGCCATTCCAACAGCTATTCCATCACTTCCATTCAGCAACAAATTCGGCAATCTAGAAGGTAGCACGGTTGGTTCATTTTCTGAATCATCAAAATTAGGTTGGAAATCGACAGTTTTCTTTTCAATATCGTCTAACATATGCTTTGCTATACGGTCAAGTCTACTCTCAGTATAACGCATTGCAGCAGGTGGATCTCCATCTATAGAACCAAAGTTTCCTTGTCCATCAATTAATGGGTATCTAAGAGAGAAATCTTGTGCCATTCTTACCATTGTGTCATAGATAGATTGATCTCCATGCGGATGATATTTACCCATTACTTCTCCAACCGATCTAGCAGATTTACTGAATTTCTTTTCAGATGTATGTCCTCCTTCATACATCCCATATAATACTCTTCTATGCACTGGCTTTAGGCCATCTCTGGCATCTGGTAATGCTCGTCCAATAATTACTGACATTGCATAGTTGATGTATGAATTTTTCATTTCAGTATTTAGTGGGTGATTGAGAATATTCCCATTATTCATAGGTGTATCTTCATTATCTAATGATTCATTATTTTCGTCTTCAGATGTCAAGATTTGTCACCTCCTTAGCATGTTTTTCAATAAAGGCTCTACGATCGGGGACATCTTCTCCCATCAATATCTCAAACATTCTATCGGATTCTTCAGCATCTTGTACTGTCACTTTCAACATTGTTCTTGTAGTTGGATCCATAGTGGTATTCCAAAGTTGGTCAGGATTCATTTCACCAAGACCTTTGTACCTTTGTACCCCTATTTTTGTATTTGGATTATCTCCTCTTAGTTGGTCTACAATTTCGTCTCTTTCTTCATCTGAAAATGCATACTTATGTACCCGGCCTTTAGATAATTGGTAAAGTGGAGGTTGTGCAATGTATACATGTCCCTCAGTAATTGCCGGCCTCATAAATCTCCATAAGAATGTTAGCATTAATGTCCTTATATGTGCTCCATCAATATCTGCATCCGTCATAATTATAATTTTAGAATATCTTAGTTTACTCGTATCAAAACTTCCTTCCTCTGGAACTCCGTCTTCTGAGGGATTACCTACGCCCGCTCCAAAAGCTCTTATCATAGTTTGAATTTCATTATTTTGGAATACTTTAACTAAATTTCTTCTCTGTCTTTCCACATTCAAAATTTTACCTCTGAGTGGCAATATCGCCTGTATTCTTCTATCTCTTCCAGTTTTCGCTGACCCTCCTGCTGAGTCTCCTTCCACTAAGTAAACTTCACACTCCGATGGATCTCTTGATTGACAATCTGCCAGTTTACCTGGAAGTCCTCCTCCTTCTAAAATTCCTTTCCTACGCGTTAAATCTCTTGCTTTTCTTGCAGCTTCTCGTGCTTTAGATGCTAAAAGTGCTTTATCTACAATCAATTTTCCGACTGCAGGGTTTTCTTCGAAGAACTCTCCTAGTTTCTCATATACTACGGTTTCAACAATACTGGTGACTTCACTGCTAACCAATTTATCCTTTGTTTGAGATGAAAAAGATGGGTCAGGATGTTTTACGCTAACAATTGCTGATAGGCCTTCTCGAACATCATCTCCTGAAAGAGAATTTCCTTTGAGTAGATTTCTTTTCTTCGCATGATTATTGACTGATTTTGTAAGAGCACTTCTCAACCCAGTCATGTGTGTTCCTCCATCTTTATTGCGTATAATATTCGTATAGCAGAATATAGTCTCACTAAAAGCATCAGACCATTGTAATGCTAATTCTATTGTCACAGGTCCTTTTTCAGTTTCTTTCTCGCCACTGATTTGAATAACCTCATTATGCATCACTTCTCTCTTAGAGTTAATCTGGCTAACGAATTCAGCTAATCCACCTTCATAGTGGTGTTTGCTGACATTGATTTCATCCTCTCTTTCATCTGTAATTACGATTTCTAAACCTGCATTAAGGAAAGAAGTTTCTTTCAACCTTGTATCTATTTGTTCAAATTCAAAATCTGTTATTAATGTAAAAATCCCTAGGTCAGGTTTGAATCTAATCATTGTTCCTGTATCGTCGCATTTCCCTATTTCTTCTACTGGTTTAGTAGGGATACCTGCTTCGTATCTTTGATGATATATTGCCCCACCTCTATGGATAGTCATTTCCATCCATTCCGATACTGCATTAACGGCCGAAACACCTACCCCGTGTAATCCGCCTGATACTTTGTATGAACTATTGTCAAATTTACCTCCAGCATGGAGTTTAGTCATGATTACTTCTGCAGCAGAAATTCCATATTCTTCATGTATTCCTACGGGGATTCCTCTCCCATAATCTCGAACTGAAAGTGAACCATCAGGGTGAAGATTTACTTCAATAATAGGTGTATGGCCTGCTAAATGTTCATCTACAGAATTGTCCACGACTTCCCAAATACAATGGTGCAAAGCACTACCATCATGAGGATCTCCCAAATACATTCCAGGTCTTTTTCTCACTGCTTCAAGGCCTTCCAAAACTTGGATACTTTCTGCACTATACTCTTCTGACATTTTTTTCATCGCCCTTTTTCTGAGGGTTCCCTAAAGGAACCCTCAAAATAACTGTATATATGGGGTGTCTAAAGGTTATTGAATGCTTTCGATATCTTTCTGTAAATAGGCTGAAAAAGACTCAAAAAACGACTTTGTTCTTTTTTTTCTCTGAGAAATCCCTCGGCACGATTAAACGGGCCTTATTTGTCCCCCAATCAATGAGTTTGCCCTTGGTATGCGTTACTCTCGCAGGTTGTACTGTTGATGAGATGCTAAAAGATGCTGCAAGAGCTACAGCTGTAGGTGCGGATATTGTTGAAGTTCGTCTTGATAAATTATGGACAATTGAACAAAAACCAGAACCTGTGGAACCAACAAATAATAGTAGTGATGATCGACGTAAATCAGTCTATGTAGCACCTGAATTTATCCCTCAAACTATTGATACAGTTGATCTTGATTCATCATTAATTTCTTTTAGAACAGGAATCGAATTACCAGTTATTTTAACGTGTAGACCTGAAAGACAAGGTGGTTATTATCCTGGGTCTGAAAAGGAGCGAATAGCGGTCCTTTCTAAGGCTATAAAAAGTGGAGTTAGTTGGATTGATCTTGAGACTGATATCGACACTAAGGAAAGAACTAAGCTTGTTAAATTAGCCAAGGATAAGACGCAAATCATCGCTTCAATTCATTATGACAATTCGCCTAATTCTTCTCAGGATGTTATAGAAGAAATAACAACAAATTCAACTTTAGGGGATATAACCAAAATTGTTTTCAATACTAATGGTAAGAAGGATGCAATGAAACTATTTGACATTGCTTGGGATACTCGCGATTCAGAAAATAATATCTCAATAATGGGTATGGGTGCTGGTGGAGATTGGACACGTATTCACGCCCCTTTGCTCAACCAAAAAATAGTATATACTACGATGGAAAATGGCTGGCATCTCTCTCAGCAAGGAAGGATTAACGCTAGTGACTTGAAGATTGCATGGGAATTACTTGAATATAGTAATTAATCCACTTCATTGCTCTAGTATTGGAATCATCTCTTCTTCATTTATTTCGGATTTATCTAGGCCATGTGAATGATACTTACTATTGATAATAAAAGGAACAATCAAGCATGATAATGGAAGAATTGCAACTAATATATATGCTGTGAATTTAGGAAGCATTAATCTATCCTCAACATCTACCAATAGTTCGATATTTAATTCACCTCCTGCTGCATTGTGATCATTTACTTGATTGTTATCCCAGTTGTCAAAAACTAGATAATATTTTGTTGGTTGGCTATCGAACCATGACGTAGTAATTGTATCTACAGATACAGAAAAATAATCATTAGTCACTTTTTCATACGTATGGACGTCTCTAAATGACATCCAACTAAATGTATCCCTATATTCTACAGGTACCCAGTCAATAAATTCTTCAAAGAATCTTTCATCATAACTCATCTGATAGATATCCCAGTTTTGCTGTGTCATTAAATATACGTCCCCCATAGCTCCATTGGTAGATGGTGACTCCAAATCATCATTAAATGAATAACAAAAAGTATATGATTTCCCAGTTGTGAGAATCATACTAATTGCTGAAGCAGAGTCATTTCGCACATTTATTTCATCACTAAAATCTTTAGTTACAGGTAGAAATATATCTGTATATGGTGTATCAGAATTTCCCTCCATCCATGACTCTGAAAGATAATGCTGATTTGTTCTTTCTCTAATATCCCAACTATTACTCGCTGGGACCTCGCAAGCGTTTTCTGCAGAAACTACTGGTACTATGGTTAAGGTCAATGTCATCAGCATCATTGGTGCCAGAAAACATAAATTTAGAAAAATTGCTTTAACTTTTTTCCTGCCCAGCACGTCAATCATTTCCTTCTAGTCCTGATAGGCCGGATGTATCCTGATTCTTTGTTTCTTCGTTCTTCAACTGTAAGGTATTTAGGTTGTGGCGGTGGATCATGTTGATCCATACCTGGTAATCCTCCTTCCTTTACTACCTCTTGAACATCATATGTTTCCATTCTTTCTTCAGCATCTAACTCTTCTTCATCTTTCTGCCTCATAATCAGCCAGCCTAGGAGTAATACCGTTGCAATCAATGCTAAAAGTCCTGCACTTTTTGTATCAGGTACAAAATCTTTCAGAGTCAAGTCAGATATCGATAGTGGTCCTTCATTATCTTCTATACCTAGTACTGTTATCTCGAATTGTTTACTTGTACAGACATCTACT
>CAXDMJ010000047.1:0-9079 GCA_963990035.1 uncultured Candidatus Poseidoniales archaeon
TCAAGAATCGTATTCTTGGTTCAATTGGTTTATTGAAGGGTAAAAAACAGATTGATGAAGAATCTGTAAAGGAGCTTAGTCGCTCTCTGAGAAGGGCCTTATTAGAAGCAGATTTCAATGTTAGACAAACAAAAGAGATTACTGAAAGAATTGAAAGAAGGCTTCTCGAAGAAGAAAAACCACCTGGTTTGAAGCTTCAAACACATGCGATGAACCTTATTTACTCAGAATTAGTAAGAATATTGGGTCCACCAAGAGAGATAAAGCCACATAATGAAACTATTCTAATGGTCGGATTATATGGTCAAGGAAAAACTACTACTACAGCAAAATTAGCAGATTGGTGGAGAAGAAGGCATGGTGTCAAAGTTGGCGTTATTGAGGCGGATGTTCACAGACCAGGAGCATATCAGCAACTATGCCAATTATTGGAAGGAACTGATGTAGATGTATATGGTGAACCTGAAGAAAAAAATGCAGCTAAAATTGTAAGGAATGGTTTGAAGAAAGTTGGTAATGCAGATGTTGTAATTATTGATACAGCAGGTAGAGACAGTTTAGATGAAGACTTACGTGAAGAGTTAATTGAAATAGCAGAAATAGCTAATGCTACAGAAAGGTTTCTTGTAATTGATGCCCAAGTTGGACAAGCAGCAGGAAAAGTTGCTCAAACATTCCATGACCTAGTTGGAGTTACTGGTACGATTGTAACAAAATTAGACGGTACTGCTAGAGGAGGTGGTGCACTTTCAGCAGTTGCAACTACTGGTGCACCTATTGTATTCGTAGGAGAAGGTGAACAAGTAAAAGATCTAGAGAAATTCGAATCGGATAGGTTCATATCACGACTTCTGGGAATGGGTGACATAAAGGGACTTATTGATTTAGCACCAGGGGACTTAGACCAAGAAGAAGCCATGAGATTAGCTCAAAGATTAATGTCAGGTAGATTCACATTAACAGACATGTATTCACAGATGGAAATGATGAGTAAAATAGGAACTGTGGACAAATTAATATCTCATCTACCTGATACAATGTTTGGTGGAATGGGTTCCCTAGGTAGAGGGCAGAAAAAACAAATGCAAGATAATTTAGAGAAATATAGAGTAATTATGGATTCTATGACTCAACTTGAGAAAGACGAACCCCTCTTACTAAAACATAGTAGAATTAGAAGAATAGCCAAAGGATCAGGTTGTTCAGAAAAAGATGTAAAAGACCTCATAGGGCAATGGAATAAATCTAAGAAAATGATGAAAGGAATGAAAGGCGACAGGAAAATGCGAAGACAAATGCAATCAATGATGAATATTGATGATGCTGACTTTGACCTAGGGTGATTTTTTGGAAAGGCGTTACGCCATCATTGGTCATAGAGCACCAAGTAGTGGAAAATTAAATCTAAATGATTTATCAGGCATGGGCAGAATGGATGTTTTAGTCCGAGCGATAAATTCAGCACTTTTTATATCTCATGGAATAAGAAAAGACACCCATATCACATTACATCTTCAAGGCGGAGAAGGCCCTGATCGAAGAATATGGTTTAATGGCAAAATACTAGCCGGTGTGAGGCCTGATGAAAGATCAATTGCTGGACAAATAAAAGTCATTATGAAATTACCAATACCTCCAATTGGACAATTTATTGAGGTCACTCAAGGGATATATCATTCAGGAGGAGATATTTTCGATACTCTTAAAGAATGGAAAAGAGAAAATATTGAAATAAACATATTAGACTCTCAAGGGAATGGAATTTCAGAACTATCTAATACAGAGAAAATTGGAATTATTCTTTCAGATGATTTACCATTTAATGATATTGAGAAAAAAGAGTTTACAAAATTCAATAAGATATCATTGGGTGAAATATGGTTACAAGGACATTCGTGTATAGCAATTACACAATATGAATTAGATAAACTATAAATTAAGCCATAATGGTAAACCATTTTCATCAGACAATGTGGCTAAATCAAGTATTTCTTTGGTCATTCCAAGAGGATGATTAACAGGCCATGAAGACAGAGGAGTGATGGCATATTCGCCTGAATTCAAAGAAAAACAGTCAGTTTGAGGAGTTTCTTCCTCAATGATTTCCGCAGCACCAACCTCAAACGCCATATCCCCATCATCTAATTGATGACTTTTGATTGCATTCCTATACCATCTTGAACCTAGAGAAACAGTATTGAAGTTACCATTCCATTCTATTGGTGCATTAAGATTAAGAAAAATATTTCCATGAGCAAAATTCTCCCTTATTGATTCAGAGTCAGATGTGAACTCTGGTAGAGATTTTGAACCATCTCTTCGAAGAAAATCAGAGGGTGTTAGAGGCAAAAATTTGAGACAGGAGTCAATTATTTCAATTGCGCCTTTAATTGAATCTGTAAAGTCACTATGCTCATAAGTTGCTAAACTAATTGCTATTGAAGGCATACCATAGAGTGCACTTTCCCTAGCTGCTGATACCGTACCAGAATGTAGAATATCGATTGAAACATTTGGACCTTGGTTGACACCAGATATACACATTGTTGGATTCATCCCCGGTTCCAATATCTCAATTCCTCCATCCAAAGCAACGATTACACAATCACATGGTGAACCATCTAGTGAATAGATTTTCAAAGGCACATCTGTATTAAATTGTAATTTCTCAGTAAGATCTACTCTGTGAGTTACTTTCAGTTTCTCGCGAATAGTTATTCGCATTGCAGTAGCAGACTGTTCAGTTGAGGGGGCTATTACAATTAATGGGAATCCATGTGAATTTAATTCTCTAATTAAATGTTGAATGCCAGGGGCATCCACTCCATCATCATTTGTAACAAATAATGTAGGTTTACTCATAACGCTCCGAGTAGACTATAGTTCATGAAGGCGATTCATCAATTGTTTGCTCATTTGCCTCTTCAAACTTAACCAACATCGCTCCAACTAACATCAGACATCCTCCAATAAGTGTCCAAATACCCAACGATATATCACCATTCCAAGCCCATCCAATTAATCCCCCAATGACTGGTTCGAACAGTAATGCAATTGATACGATAAGCGGTGAAAACCAACGTAAAACTGCATTAATTCCAGTATGGCCCAAAAGACCTGGGCCTAAAGATAAATATCCGACCCAGATTATCCAACTAATATCTAACCATCCAAAAACTCCTAATTCAGGGATCGTTTGAGAAAAATTGGTACCTTCTAATACCATAGATGAAGGAGTTAACCAAACAGCAGAAAGAAAAGTAACTGGGAAGGCATAAATGAATAACGGTATATTCCTTTCAGATCTTAGATACCTACCTGAGAAAAGGTAACCTACAACAGTTACCGCTCCTATAAATGCGAAGAAATTCCCAATTAATGTTACTTCTCCACCAGCATCAATATCTTTCAGAGTTAAGGCAGCACCAAAAAAACCAACTGATGCTCCGATTACATGCCCTTTCCTAATCTCCGAACCAAGTATAGGCATTAACAAAACAACGACTAGGGGATGACTAGTTACAAAGAGGAGACTATGCACTAAACTAGTATGATCTAGAGACCAAACCCATGAACCAAAATGGGCAGCTAGGAATAAACTAGATAGAACGATTACTCCTAAATCCTGTTTATTCAAAAGACCTTTTTCGTAAGAATATAATTGATAAATAAATCCAGGAAGAAGTATTAATGCTGTACCTTGCATCCTCCACGAAGCGCGCAAAATCGGAGGGATTTCACCCATTGATTGGAGGACTGCCCCCGCACTAGAAACTGCGAATAATGCTACGAAAAGCAGTAACCAAGCACTTTTTGGCACATCATTGTTATCAGATAGTACGACTATTTTTATCCCACCATTTCAGCATCTAATATATCTTCATCAGAAGTTATTTCTTCGGGTGGAGCACCAATGATCCCTGCAATTTTAAATAAGTAATATACTCCAAATGCTAAAATTAGATTTACTGCAACAAAAATTACAATTCTAACTTGGGGCCACCAAGTTTTCAGTTTCAATTCTGTAGGACAAGTTACTGAATCCAGAGTAATATCGCATTTTTCTTTATTTGCAGTATTACTGTTATATTCACTTGCATACTGAATAACCTGACTAAAGTCATCACTTTCAGCACCAATCATCTCATCAAGATAAGAATCTTCCATCCAAGTTTCAGGGGTATAGGTATGAGAAATTTTAACCTCATCACCAACTGCTAAAGCAGCAGTTTCAACACCATAAAATGCCTCGCCAGTTAGGGCTCCTGCTGCAATCATAAAGGTGAAAAGTAGCATTAATGCACGTTTTTTTTCTGCTTTTTCGGTTCCTTCTTTCAAACGTATTTTTTCAACTTTAGGCAGTAATCGTCTATTTTCCCACCAATCTCTTGCAGCACCACCGATAAGCATAGGGAATGTAGCAACTGTTGGAAGATACATCCCTAAACCGAAAGATGTACCCATACCTGTAGCCCATTCTACAAATGCCCCCAATAAAAATCCTAGACCTAAAGCATACCAATCGCCCTGTCCTTCTGCAACGATAATTGTAAATGTAGCAAAAGCATTTGCTTGAGGTGCTAATAGTTCTATACTTCCATCAGCTAATAATTTAGACAAGAATATTGCAACACCTGCTCCCAATATTGCACCAGGAACAACTCCCATAATATTCCCCTTAGATATATGATATGGACGATTACCAATATACAAACTGTTCTTATAATCTCCAACTACTGTCCCAGACATTGAGATTGCAGAGCCAAATACCGTAGTACCAACTAAGGCCATTAATACAGATTCTTCTTTGTTAAGACCTAAGGGTAAATTCAAAAATATAGTTAATAGAAGTAATAATACTATGAAAGAGGTACCAGATACGGGTTCAATACCAGTTTCTCCCATGACTCTTACGGCAATTGCTCCAAGAAGGAATGTAGTTAACAGAAGAACTATAGAGAATATAATAGATGGTAAAACAGGGAATCCTCCTATTACGAATATTATAATCATAGCAAAAAATGCTATAATCATGAATATTGGTATGTGGGATAATGGCCATTCGTACCAACCTTTTCCTTCAATGAATTCTTCACCTCTCTCACCTGAAAATGCTGTCTTGATATCACTGAATATTGAAACAAAGGTGGGTGCCATTTTCAGAAGCCCAAGTACTCCACCACCAAGTATAGCACCAATAGCAATTATGCGAACTACAGTTCCAAATGCTTTCCATTGAACTATTGGATAAAAGGGAGGAGAATTAAGATCACCATAATCTTGGATATGCACATAACCCTCAAGAGCGGGATCATAAACAGGTGCATCGAGTAATACAACCAATGGCACTAGGTAGAACCAAGCAACAATTGAACCGAGGTTAACTAAGAAGGCTACACGGAATTTCATGAACCATCCAATAGCAAAAAGCGTAGGACTTATTTCTACTCCCAAAAATGTATAAGCAAATGGATTAGACCCATCTCCATACGTAGTTATACCGCCATTTACAGGCACTCCACCTTCTAACTTAGAAGGTTGATGTATCCATCTTTCAGTGTAAATAGAAGATAGACCCCATTCCTCACCTGATAGCATCATAGCAAAACTATCTGCTATACTTCCAGGGACACCTTTCATTTTATTCGCCCATGAAATAGGATAATCAATTAAGAACATTATACTCATCGTGATAACTGTCCAGATCCCAACAGTTTTCAGAGAATCTCTAGCTGCATCTGCAGCACCTGAACTAACATCAGAAGCAATATCTAACATTTTCAAAGTAGCTTCAAAACCGGGCATAGGTAATGGATCTTCAACTAACCATACTCTTCTGAAAATAATAAAATACATCACACCTAGGAATCCAGCAAACATCGAAGCAATTATTCCAATAAATGCTAACTGAAAAGTATCTACGGAAGAAATTAAATGACCACCGCCAACGATATAATCATCAGAGTATGCCAATAAAAATATTGCAGGGAATGTGAAAATAAAGCCTATTGAGGCATTCGTTGCACCAGTAGTGGCACTGGTAGATATATTAACTTCTGAAGGAGACCATTTCAATGCCATACCTAAGAGATAAGCCACATACCATGCAGCAGATACTGCCATACCTATCTTCAGACCAATATATGCTGTAACTCCACTGAAAATAGCACCTATCAAGATACCAATCAATACTTTTCTTGTGTCCCAATGAGAAATTTCAAAAGATTCCCGAAGATTCTTTTCTTCTAGATATTGTTCTAGTACACCAGTATTGAGATTATTATACATGTCTTGGTCGAGCCAAGTCAGAGTACCATTCTCGATTGCTTCTAGCCCACTAGAAGTAACTGGTTGACGATACGCAGAAGGTTTTACATCAGCCATGAGATTACCTTTGAATCGTGGAAAAGCAACCAATGCTTATACTTCACGTGATATTAATAACTAAAATGTGATATTAACAGACATTTAATGGTCACGAGTAATACGGAATCTACCCATGGCTTCCATCCATTGAATTTCCCCACCTGGTTCTAAATTAAATTCAGGTGATGCTGGTAGAATTAGTGTCGCATATGTATTACTATCCATGGCATGAACTTCTGAACCCTGAATATGAGTTATGATCGCTGAACCCTTTTCTAGTACTGGAACCCAGATATTGTCAGTTACGCTTCCAACATGACTGGTCTTCTGTCCTGTAAATATATCTTGAAGTTCGATTCTAGCTTTGGCAGAACCGTGCTTCCCAGGTTTAGATGTAGACATACTTAGAATCTTGTACGCGCTATCATCGAGAGCAACATATCGCCCAACTTTTAAGGTTCTAATTTCAACTCTATTGGTTCCAGGCATGATTATCATTCCAAGTGGTTAGAGCATGCCTTATCAGCATTACTCGAAGTGCTACTCAAATAAATGAGTAAAAGATCTTAATTTAAAAAAAATGTTGGGACCTAAGCCGGGAGCAAAAGCTCCCGACTCAGGTTCTACGTCTTACTGAATTAGATTCAGTCTTCTCTACGACGACCGATTAAAGCCGCTCCTAATAGAGCGATAGTTGCGAACAGTGCAGGGAATCCAGGTACAGACCTACTGAAACCAGGGTCAGTTCCACCATCAATTGGTGCATCAGGACCATCTGTATCATCTAAGTCTTGTACGTCACAGATTCCGTCACCATCGAAGTCAGATGGAACAGAGCTTGCTTGCATACTATCTGATCCACAAGCGTCTTCTAGGCTATCGTCAACTCCGTCACCGTCATCGTCAGTGTCAGCATTGTCACCAGTTCCGTCACCGTCAGTATCATCCCACTCAGCAGAGTCAGTTGGGAATGCATCATCTACGTCAGCAGTTCCGTCACCATCGTCATCGTTGTCAGCATTGTCACCAAGGCCATCACCGTCTAAGTCTTCAGATTCAGCAGGATTCATTGGGAAAGCATCCGTTGCATCGTCAACACCATCTCCGTCATCGTCAGAATCAGCATTGTCACCAGTTCCGTCATCGTCTGTATCCACCCATTCTGTATTATCAGTAGGGAATGCATCAATTCCGTCATTGACTCCATCGCCATCATCGTCAGCGTCTGAGTTGTCACCTTGACCATCCATATCCAAATCAGCGGATTCTAATGGGTCTAGTGGGAACATATCATCTGAATCTGCAACACCGTCTCCGTCGTCGTCTTCATCAGTATTGTCACCAACACCGTCACCATCATTATCTGATGATTCAGAACTATCTAATGGGAATGGATCGCTTACGTCAGCTACTCCGTCACCATCATCATCTGGGTCAACATTGTCTCCAAGTAGGTCACCATCTGTGTCAAGACATTCTGCTGCACTCATTGGGAATGCATCATCTACGTCTAGACATCCATCGTTATCATCGTCGTCATCAGCGTTGTCACCAGTACCGTCACCATCGTTATCATTAGATTCAGCCGAATCTAGTGGGAACGCATCAAGACCGTCAGTAACTCCATCGTTATCGTCGTCAGAGTCAGCATTGTTTCCAATTGCGTCACCATCTGTGTCAATAGCCTCACTAGAATTCATTGGGAATGCATCAACATCATCTGCGAATCCATCGTTGTCATCATCAGTATCTGTGATGTCACAAACCATATCGCCGTCATAATCAGCAGGCATATCTGTATCTAATAGACTGTCAGTTCCACAAACTGCTTCTTCAGAGTCAGTCCAACCATCGTTGTCGTCATCATCATCAATTGTGTACATTGAAGCATCACAAGCTGAACCATTCAACATTGCGCTACCAAGATTATCTGCCATACCATCACCATCAGTATCCAATCCTACACATGGGTCTACTGAATTTAGATCTAAGTCATCAGGAGTTCCGTCGTTATCATCGTCAAGATCAGCATTTGTGATTCCTTGAGGGACTGACATTGTAATATCGTCAATCCATGCAGTATCTGCATTGGAGCTAACACTACTATCCTTCCAGTAATTCCATGTGAATGTATGTGCACCAGCATCTACAGTTCCAGATTGAGTTCCAGCTACCACACCAGACCAACGAATTGCGTTCTGAGCAACTCCAGCAGTTCTAGTACAAGTAGCATCGTTATCGATACAGAATACTAGGAAATCCCAGTTTGACTCTGATGAAACAGAGTAAGCGAAGGAGTAAGATGCTGCGTCAGCAATACCGTCTCCATCTGTATCTGTGTCATTCACCATGTTGTTCAGAGTAACTGAAGTTCCTGATGCAGTTGATGAAACACCTTGGTTAGAAGACATAGCAGAATACAATCCTGAAATTGGGCTTGTACTATCTGCTACCATTGGATATGTTGCTAGAGTAGATGTTGTCCAAATACCACCAACAGCTCCACCTTCGAAGTCACCTGAGAATGGAGGAGGACCAGTGTAATCTGGAATACCATCTCCATCTGTATCAACCCATGCACTTCCGTCATATGGGAATGGATCTACATCGTCAAGAACGTTATCGCCGTCATCATCTAGGTCAGCATTGTCACCAGTACCGTCACCATCGAAATCATTTGTTTCAGTAGCATCGTTAGGGAATGCGTCCAGAA
>CAXDMJ010000048.1:0-7547 GCA_963990035.1 uncultured Candidatus Poseidoniales archaeon
ACTGAATCCTTATTCTATTCTCAACTCTCCAAGAAGTGATTGGTCCAGAGGGATGCCAGCAATTAGTATAGACGATCAAACTGGAGAATATATTGAAGACATAGGACCTAATCTAGATTATATTTGGCAAGATGGTATAGGTTGGAGCACAATAGGGCATTTTGTCTTAGTTAATGATACACGATTAACGAGTGGCCATGGCTGGTCAGTAAATCCTGAAGTCAATGTCGATAATGATGGAAATGTGCACGTAGTATGGGTTGATGGTAGAGATTCCATGCCTGGTAAGGATGTACCTTCACAGCTACATTATATGCAACTAGATTTGAGTCGTGCAGGAGTCCTCGATGGTGAAGCTGCTGGTCTAGATCTAAACCAAGTAGCGGTTGTCACAAACTCTGCAGTACCTGGTTCAGATATGACTTATGGCGCTAATCCTCGTGTCGATTTCGATAACGATGGTTCAGTACATATCACTTGGTTCGAATCAATGGAAGATACAATTACAGATGAAGGAAGAGTAGAATTAAGATGGACTCGAATCAATGCTCCTCAATTAAATAATGATGGGGAACTTTTGATAGGAAAAACACTAACAGACGCCTATGGTGTCATAAATACTCGAATCATAGCATCTAGTTCGGATAATCTAATGGGTATATTTGGAAATAATGTCGAGTCATCGTCTCAGCCAATAGTAAACTTTAATTGGCCGAATAGAGACATTATTTGGACTACTGATGATTGTACTAATTCAGATTCAGGCCAAGATAAATGGGATGTATGCATGTGGTCAGAAAATGTATGGGATATCGAAATAAGCTCAAGTCCTAATGAAATAACATTCCTCCCATCACAATCATTAAACACGAATTATCAAATAAATGCAATTCAATTGCCTGGAGAATCTGATATCATTGTAATTGATGTTGAGGGTGTACCCAATAGTTGGTTTATTGATGTTGGTTTTGCCGGTAATTACCAGCATACAACAACATTAATTGAAAATCAAATGAGTAGTTTCGATTTATTCATTCGAGCGCCTACTCTATCTCAGGCCAATGGAGATCAAGAGTTCTGGTTGACTTTATCTGTCACCTCTTCAACTAAAGATGAAGCAGTTATTACAAAATTAATTAAAATTAATCTAATTAATGACCAAGATTGGAATGATGATGATGGTGATGGCATATTGGATTTAGATGATTTATGTCAATTCGGTGAAACAGACTGGATTTCAACTGATTTCAATGATCACGATAGTGATGGATGTAGAGATTCTTCAGAAGATTTAGATGATGATAATGATGATTATTTAGATTCAGATGATTTATGTCCGAACGGCCAAATAGGTACTATTTTAGATAATGATATGGATGGTTGTGATGATATTACCGAAGATATTGATAATGATGGCGATGGAGTGATAAATGATTATGATTTATGCCCTAATGGTGCTCAATATTGGGGTCCTTACGCATTAGATAATGATGGTGACGGCTGTCGTGATGCCGATGAAGATAACAATGATGATAATGATCCTTACCTTGATTCTGACGATGATTGTAATTCAGGTTATTCTTGGTGGGATGATTTATATTTCGATCATGATAATGACGGCTGTCATGATGTTTTCGAAGATGAAGACGATGATAATGATGGAATTAATGATCGCGAAGATTCATGTCCTCAAGGGCTAGTACTATGGATTTCCAGTCCTGCTACCGATCAAGATAGAGATGGTTGTCATGATTCTACTGAAGATGATGATAGGGATAATGATGGAATCCTCGATCAATTCGATCAATGTTCAATGGGTGTTTCCGACTGGTCATCTTCAACAATAAATGATTGGGATTTAGATGGCTGTAATGACTTTTTAGAAGATCTTGATGATGATAATGATGGATTTTTAGATACTGAAGACAATTGTGTTAGAAGTAAAATGTATGCTACTACTGGTAATTCAGATGGAGATCTCGATAATGACGGTTGTTTGGATGATTCCGAGGATAGAGATAATGATAATGACGGAATAGATAATGAATTCGACAATTGTCAAGATAATCCCTCTTCAGACTGGGTATCCGTAATCTCCGAGGACATGGATAGAGATGGGTGTCATGATGATAACGAAGATGCTGATGATGATAATGACGGAATATTGGATAGTTTCGACAATTGTCCAAATAGTATCCAAAGCGGCCTCGATTTAGATAATGATGGATGTATTGATGATGCTGAAGACTCTGATGATGACGGAGATGGGATTCCAGATACTAAAGACAACTGTCCAAATGGTTTGACCAATTGGCAATCTTCTAAATCAACGGATATAGATGGTGATGGTTGTATGGATTCCATTGAAGATGACAATATTGAGATGAGTATTCTTCAATTAGCAACTTCTAATTCTGTAATGACCGCTGGAATATTTAGCATTACTATGGTATTATTAGCCGGCTTAGTTTTAGTTCAAAGAAACAGGCCAAAGACGGCTAAGTCAAACGATTATACCAATGAATTTGAAAATACTTTAAAGATAGATTCTCACTTTGAAGAAAGTAATAATCAGAAATTAGAGGACTTAACCAAAGTTGGCTATTCTCCTGAGGTTGCTCATGCGATTATGGAAAATGAAAATAGAATAATAAAAGATTTAACTGAAAATCAACCATGAATCATTTTCTTAACCTGTAGGGGTAACTGAAGCATGAGGAAGGCAACTATGCGAGCAGTTAGAATCGAATGCGCGCCATCGTCTATCAATCATGATTTTCGTATCCGCAAGGCTCTTGAATTTGTTAGCTGGGATTATCGTGGAAACCTCGGTATTTTTGAGGGTAAACTTCGATTAATGGTTGAGTGCATCACTATCGATTCTGAATGTCCCACACCTGGGTATAGTATCGGTGGAATTTCTGTAATTGAGGTATTAGAAGAATGGGCATCTGATTTCTTGACTCACCATTTACTAGTATTAGAATTAAATTCTGAAATTATTCAGGATTATTTTTCAGGCAATGATCTTTGTATCCTTGCAGGTACTAACCTCACAGCTTCAGGCCTTGTATTACAATTTTCAGGGCGGCAATCTTCAATCGCAAAAATCCTCAATGCAATTCGTAATAAGATGCCAGTTGAAAGAATTACACGGGCTAAAAATTCCGAAGGAATATCTGCAGTAGGGACGACTTTACAACAGCATCGTATCATCAAAGTAGCTCATAGTAATGGCTGGTATTCAGTACCTAAAAAGACCTCTATTAGGGATATTGCAGCCCGATTAGGACTCTCCAAATCTACGGTCGCCGAACAGCTTGTGAAAGCAGAAGGAGAAATTGTTAATCAATTTCTTAAGAAATCAAAATGAATCTAATCTTGTTTGATTTTTTCTTTTCATAAACCAAGATTCTTTCAACTCATTTGGTGAAGAAACTCTTCCAGATAAATATTGAATAGATTCATTTAGTGAATCAAAGATTTTCGGTTGTTGTTTCATTGCGTCACGTACTGTTTCACGAATCAACCATACACCTACAGGTGCCCAATAGCCCGGTCCAATGTCTCTCCAAACAAGACAAGACGCTGATTTCCGAATTTTATCTAATGATTCTACAACTCCTAGTCTTGCTGCATAATACGCTCCAGTTACATTTGTTGCGTAATCTGTTTTAGGTTTGCATTCTTCAAAATCGGTTTTTATTACTTTATCAGATTCAGTCCACAATGAACCATTGGTCCAAGTCTCTATCATCTGATATGCCCAAATGCCTGGAGTCAGTATAATATGGAATGAATTATCTAAATATGTTGATTCATAAACCAGGGTTTTATCTATCGATTCATAATCTCTTATTTTACTCCATAAATTTTTACTTAGCATATCATCTGTGGCTGTAATACTCCACCTTGTAGGGACTAACTTTCTACTTTTTTCTTTGCCTAATAACCCCGTCGATAATAGCCTTGAAATATGTGCCTCTCCAATCTTTCCTTCCTTTAATTCCTTAATTGCATCATTCGCTAAAAGATCAATTTCATCTACAATCGAGTCTACTTTTCTCGCAATATTTGAGTTTCCAATGATTTCAGCTCTGATAACTTCTCCGGATGGCCCCAGAGGAGTACTCATAGTATCGAAATTTGGACTCCCTATTACTTTTATTTTTTTAGCAAAATCAAGTTCAATATCTACTGACTTACTCGCCATAGCTATTTCTTGAGTAGTTTCAAGAATCTTATTCGGATTGAGTGGACTATTGATTTTTGCCTTACTGCTCCCTGTAATTAAATTAGAATGCCTTACTGCAACTTCCTCTAAACTTCTTCCAAATAAATCAGCTGGATCCCCTGTAATCTGATTATTATGGCTTTCATTTTCTAAAAACCAAGATGCACTAGGGCCAACTCTAACATCAGGATAACCATATCTTCCAACAAATACTGACGGGGGACTCGGGCCGATCATTTCATCAAAGGAATTAATTTCATGAGATGGTAGTTTTGCATGAATTTTAGATAATAGTGGGCAGGGATTAATTCCACACATACCTCGTACCCCTCTACAATCTATGCATTCGGGGAACATTGTATTGAGGTTGTAATTGATTGCACTTTATGATTCTGTAAGATAAACAGGAAGACTTGGCATTCTTAGGTAAGAATAGTCTCGCCTAAAATGAGCGTGATTCTAATGGCTAAAATTCCTGCAACAACATTACAACAATTTATTGGAATGGATGATTATGAAAAAAAATTAACAATTGATCGTATAGCTAGAGAATTAGGTATGGCTATTGCCGATATTGAAGCTGAGATTAATGATTTTGAGAAAGGGGGATTCTCTCCTCAATCTAGCCCAACCAGTGTTGAGGTACCAGAAAAAAAATCTAATTTTATTGGCTTGGAAGAATCTCAACCAGGTTCTCCTGAGTTTGTCAATGATGCTCATAGATATCGATTTACGTATGATCCTGGAAGAGATGCTAAAGAACGCCAATCGGCCGTTAATCAAGCAATTCTTTGCCCTCATTGTAATGTCGGAATAGGGATACCTCCGATTCGTCCAATTAAGGTAATGTGCCCATCGTGCCGCATTGAATCATTATTTGAGAATTAATTAGACGCCCCAAAATTTATTATTTGAAAGTTCTTCCTCATCTTTAGTAATTGATTCAACCGCAGTCTTAAGCAGGTAGTATAGTATAAGCGTGAATAAAGGTAAATCCCAATCTCTGGAAACAGTTTCAAAATTCACAATATATGACTGAGAACTAAGGATTGTAATTAATACTCCAAGAGATGCATCAGCTATTGTATACACGATAGCTCCTCTACCTGCAAGAATCATTGATCTGCCCGTATATGTCCCTTCACCCCATCTAACTGCTCCAATCGCTAATGCAAAGGTAAATACTGCAACGACTAGCCATTGGAGGGCAACTTCAACAGCCGTAGTCCATATTAGTGCGTCAGATGAATCTCCATAATTTACGGTGTCAGAGAAAACCTGAAACATTGTTATTCCGGCTAAGAAAACAGAAAATATCGACATCGCCCATAACATCGACGAAAAGATTCCCTTTTGTGCACTATCTCTTAAGTCTACCATCAGTCTTTCCAATTGTTCTTCCCAACCTAGGCCTTTAGAAAGAATCCATATTCCAACTATTAACGGCATAATCCCAATTAAAATTCTTCCATTAGGAAGAATTAATCCCAATCCTATAATCATTAAAAAGATTGAAATTGGCACTAGTAATTTTGCTCTCCATCTAGGGTCATCAATAGCCTTGGCAATATAGTAATAAGTTGATTCAATCCCTTTAGACTGCCTAACAATAATCTTCTCAACATGATCTACCCTTACACGTGATGTAATTATTGGCATTGATGCTTCATCATCCGCTCCATCTGTAACAAGAATTGCAACATCTGGTTGAAATTCTTTAATCACTTCGTCTAGTTGACTTGCAATTGCTCTATCACTCCTCGGTCCCACTCGTACATCGCCGGTAAGAATAGCCACCTCAACTTCATCATTTGAGTCGACATTTTCCATTACTCTATCGTAATGATGTAATGCTCCCAGAATAGCATTAGTATCGGATTCTTCGGGATCAGCAATACCAAGTTTTATTGCGGCAGTAATCGTTGGTTTTCGGCCTATCACGGGACCTCTAATCGCCGCTTTTACACCAAGGTCATTGTCTCTATCTATTGTTAGAACTAGTGTTCGCACCATTCGACTTAACCTCCTGTAGATTCGCCTTAACGAAAGTCACCTATGAAGAATTGTCTTTTTTGCCTATATTTTACTTAGTTTCTTCAATAACAGTTACTACGCCACCTTCTTTGAATCGACGTCTTTGTTTTGCTTTAAGATACTTCAATGGGTGTGTTAGCCATTCTTGATCGCACAGCCGATCATCACCAGGAGAAACTGGGCATCTAGCACTTGTTTTTAGAGCAGCACAACCATGAGGGGTATACCCTCTTTCAAATATTTGATTAATTTGGTAACTCGTTGTATCTGCATTATAATCTGGTGCATTAGAGAAAAATCCGCAGGTTTGCTCTTGTGTCAAACTCATAGCCAAGGACATAGATGCCAAAAATACTCGGCCAGTATGATTAACATTCACTCCTTGACTTAATTCAGCTACCGCTGACTCAAAGCAAGGCGGCCAATCTTCTCTGATAGCGGCAGTCATTGGCATCTCATCTTTGACTTGTTCAGACAATAGTTTAGTCACCCTTTCTACAGGATCAAGAAATAACTCAGCAAATGAATCATCCATTTTATTCATTCTATCTACACAACTATCAGTCAAATCTTCCCTTATTCTTTCTTTAATCAGTCTTGCAGTACGCTGCCTACTATTTTCTCCTGAACCAGGATTCATGCATACCCAACCTTCTTCCACAGGCCTATTTATCAATCTCCAATAATTTCCAGATATACGTGGACATAATTCTATAAAATCACTCATAGGGATCCAGTAAGTAGTAATACCTCCATTCTGAATTTCTTTTACATCAGAGAGATATGATTTTGCTAGGATAATGAAATTCTCGCTATCCATCCCGAAGAGTTGGTCTGCTCTACTAGATTCACCTTCGACCCATCTTGCTAATAGGCGTTCATTGAATGATGCACATACAATTAGCATAGCATAAAGAAAAGAAAGTGACTCAGTCATTTTTCCTAAATCTGAAGACAAATCAATAGTTGTAGCAGCATCTACTCCTTCTTTGTGCATTACTGATTCTAGCAGACGTATCCTTCCTCTTGCTCTTACTTCTTCAAGCCAAGGGGCCTCAATAAGATCCTCCACTGTTATTCCATTTTTTTCAAGAACCAACTTGAGAAAAACATTACCCTGAGGTAAGAAAGGATATCTAGCCATTATAGATTCATTTTCGATACCCGGTTTGGTGAGCGGCATCGGCATATTACAACCATGAACGACGAGGGTTCTTCAATGCTCACCGACCCCTTCCACTGGAGTTAAGGTGTAATGTCAATAGATATCGGCGTTTCT
>CAXDMJ010000049.1:0-7504 GCA_963990035.1 uncultured Candidatus Poseidoniales archaeon
CCTATACGGTTGAGGTATCCTGTCATCAATATGGTGTTTATTCGGTCGTTCTTAGACCTATCCGAAACTGTGTTGTAATGACGTATTTTATTGATTATTTGTAGGTTCACGGGATTTCATCAAATTGATAACCGTGCTCCCAACTTTTTTCACCCAACGATACTTCTAATTCAAAAGGTGTAATTAGTGGTTTAGCATATTTTATAGCATCATCGATTGCAATTCTCGGACAAGCAGTATTCACAAAAGCATCTACAGGATAGAAATCTATCAAGTCAGGTCCAACGTGGTCTAGAGCTAATAAATATCCTTTTTTCCCATGTTTTTTCAATAAATTTTTCATTCTAATTGCTAGATTCCTTCTCATTTGACCGGGTTTTTCTCCAATTAATATACCAAATGTTTTAGCATTATCTACTGAGAAAATCAATCCCATGCGTTGCCTCAGCAGTCTTTCAATTCTTCCAAATGACATTTCACTAGCATCCCCTGTATATGGGTCAAGCAAAGCTAATGGTTTTCCAGTATGCATTACTAGACCTATTGGATGAAAGTCTCCTGAACCAAGGAATAGATAGTGACCTATTGATGGGTCATCTCCTGAGTAATTACAACCCAAAACTTGTCCGGGGAAAGTCAATCTTGCTCCACCTACTGGTATTTCCACTTCAAATCCGGCACTTTCTAATCTTTTCTTATAGTCGAATAATAAATGTAAATGCTGAATTGAACCCACGAGTCCTAATTTAGTTCCTGTAAGTGGTGCTACTCTCCCAACGGCGTCAACAAATCTTTCCATTGCTTCTTCATTTGTCAAATCAATATCTTCTCCAACATTTGCTAATCTAGCATCAGCAATCGCTTTATGTTGTGCTAAAATTGGTAGTACAGGATCTATTACAGGATCTCCTTCATAGGTCACAGGAATGAAATGAGTCGGCATTCCTGAATCAATATTCATTTGTGAATGACCCATGTGAGCAACTAATTCTACTCCCATCATTTTCATTTTATCATGAACTAAATCACATGCTCCATAGCAAGGATCTGCTGCTAAAATAACTTTTGCTGCAGATTCATCTTCTATAGAATCCATCATCTCTAATGCTTGCATTTTCAATCCTTCTGGTACCTGAAGAGCTACAAGTCGGTGGTCATTTTCTTTGATTCTAGCAACTAAGTCTTCTAGTTGAAAATCGTGTCTGTCTAAATCCATAATCTCATCTCTATTAATCTACTATCTCGACCTTTCCATCAATGATGTCAATTCTTGCTAGTGATCTTATAGGCCAATTTGGTCTTTCACGGTTAAGTCTTTCAAGCCCCTCTCCTTTTTCTATTGCAATAACAATATCTTGTAAAATAACGCCCATTTTTTCAAGAGTTTCTAATAATGGTTCTAATGTCCCTCCAGTAGAAATCACATCATCTACTATTAGTATACGTTCTCCAGGCTTTATATCATTAATATAAACTGTTGATTTAGAATATCCAGTTGCTACATCTACTCTGGTTTCTCCCTCCATTCCATATGGGCGTTTACGAATTACTACAGTTGGTTTTCCAGTAGCATCGCCTACTGCAGCCAATAAAGGTAGACCCATTGCTTCAACTGTTACAATTAAATCAATTTTTGACCATTCTACACTTTCTACAATTAAATCACGTGTTGCACGAAGAACCTTCGCATCCATACGAGGAATTCCATCTGAAATTGGATGTATGAAGTAAGGATATTCTCCTTTCCAAATTATTGGTGAACCACGCAGAGAATCGTGCAGGATTGATAGGGAGTTGATGGGCTTCATGCCCTTCACACTCAGACTAGTCCCTTCAAATGCTCTGAACCCTCAACTACCTTGATTGTGCAAGGTGTTGGGAATTTACAGTTTGCTTTACGTAGTGCATCCCTTGCAACAACGTAATGTTCAGGATCAGTTACAATAGAAATGACTGTTTGTCCTCTTTGTACTCGTGCAGCAGTTCCAACATTCTTTCCAAATGCTTGTCTCATGCCTTGTGAAACTCGATCAGCCCCTGCTCCAGTTGCTTGTTTATTTTCTCTTAGTATTTGATGAGGGTAAGTATGCATCCTTAATGCATAATTTTCTCCTGCTGCTGTTCTGATTCTTGCATTTGCTACTTGACGAGCCGCTTCTAATGCTTTATCTTGAATTTGACAAGAGTTATCTGCTAAAAGTAATAATTTAACTGGAAATCCGCCAGCTTCTGCCTTCTTTCTATTACCCATGAAATAACGTAGAATTCTATTATTTGGTACACCGCCAGTGTACTGGCGTCTTGTGAATGCCTGACCCTTAAGTCGGCGGTACATAACTGCGGGCTTACGTGCCATTTGAACTACCTCGACTTCGGCCGACTGGCCTACCGTATTTAATTATGAGTGAGTAGAAGAAACTATGTTTACTACATGAGTAATCAAGAAGTTGTGAGTCTTTTACTCTCATTTTGAACAATTTTCACTCCTATTAGTATCATTAAGAATCCTACAATCATAGTGTATCCTAACTGTTCATCAAGTAACCACCAGCCTCCTAATATTCCAAAAACAGGTACTAAGAAGATATATGATGAGGCCGCTGTAGCTCCTAATTTCTCGATACCAATTGTGAACCAGTAATATGCAAGAACAGTTGAAAGCCCTCCCAAGTATGCAATAGCAATCCATCCCTCTTCTGAGGGCATAGATATCCCATAGATCCAAGTTTCATATAACATAAATGGAGTGATCATTACTGTCCCAATAAGTGAATACCAAACTACAATTTCTAATGATGAATAGTTATTTTTTCCATCTTTACCTTCCATCAATCGTTTTGTCATATTTGTAGTTGTAGCCCAAGATAATGATGCGAAAAGTATCAATATATCTCCGAATATTCTATCTTCAAATTCAATCTGAGTATTTGGGCTCCATCCTGTAACTATACCAACTCCTATAAATCCACAGAATAGTCCAATAAACATCTTCTTTGATATTGGCTGACCAAGTAGTGGAGCAGCTAGAATTACTGTAAATATCGGATTGAATGTTATAATTAAAGAAGCATCTCCAGCTGCAGTATAAAACATTCCATGCATAAAGAAAAATTGATAACATAATACTCCAGTAAAACCGATTAATATTAGACTTTTCATAGTCTTTTTATTATTTGGTAACCACCTCACTTTTTTCCCATTTATCGCCATAATCATAAACCATAGGTAAAAAATTAACATAGTAAGAATATATCTTAACCAAGCTCCGGTCATCGGAGGCAATTCTAATGTTAACATTCTCCCAACAGCCCATGATAATCCCCAAATAATTGCCACTAGAAGCATGAGTAAGTGAGTTCTAAAGTTACTATCATTCGTCATAGGTATCTCAACTTCTGAGTGTTCCGAGAAGTTCTACTAATTTATGTATGAGGGGGTCATGATATCAGACGATTCTAACAATGCTAGGCGATTTGCTTATGCACCCCCTGCTATGTGGTAGAACCCATGCTCCTGCGTGAGCGTTGGTTGGATTAAGAATGACAAAGAGATCTATGCTGGATCAGTTTGCCGAAATAAAGGCTGAACACCCTGATACAGTACTATTTTTTAGGATGGGAGATTTTTATGAAATGTTTCATGATGATGCAGTAGTTGCATCCGAAGTACTAGGAATAACTCTAACCAGTCGAGATAAAAATTCGGAAAACCCTGTGCCTATGGCGGGGGTACCTTGGCATTCTGTAGAATCATACCTCAGGTCAATGTTACGCGCAGGTCACAAAGTTACAATGTGTGAACAAGAAGAAGAGTTACGTCCAGGTTCAAAGATTCTCGAGAGAATTGTAACCAGAGTATATACTCCCGGTTCGTTGTATGAAGAAAATTTAATTGGAGAGGATGGTTCAAGTATTTTAGCAGCAATATCGGTTAAGGGTGATATTATCGGTCTTGCTATTCTGGATTCATCAACTGGTCGCTCTTGGATTCAAGAGCAATCAGGAGCTGGTCGCTGGGAACGAATTAAAGATGAAATTCAGAGATGGTCTCCTAGCGAATTAGTAGTTTCGAAAAGTGATGCTTTATCTGAGGCAATCTTACTATTGGTTTCTGATTTAGATAATATAATCATGAGTATTCATGATGCTAATGCTGATCAAAGATTACAAGCAGTCCGAGAACATCTAAAAGTTTCTGATCTTGGAAGTATAGATTTAGACTCTAAACCATTAGCATTAGAGGCATGTGGTTTAGCTGCTGGATACATTGCCCGTTTACATTTGATTGATACAGTTCCTCTTAGAGAAGTTCACTTCGATGCAGATGATGGACATTTAGTTCTCGATCAAACGACTTTAAGAAACTTAGAGTTGAGTCATACCTTGATTGGTGAAAAGCAAGGTTCATTATTACATTCCATAGATTCTACAAGAACTTGGATGGGACGTAGATTACTCAAAGAATGGATAATGCGGCCTTTAACAGATAAACAGACAATAGCCTTGCGTCATTCGGCAGTTAGTAGCTTATTCAAGGCTCCTAGAAGATTAGATTCTATTCGTGAGTCTCTTAAATCTATGCGTGATTTAGAGCGTTTGTCGACTCGTTTAGCTTATGGCAGATCTAATGCTAGAGACTTAGTTGCCGTATCAGAATGTTTAGAAAGAATGCCTAAATTACAAGTTCTTCTTTCTGAAGGTAACTCCGAACTCTTACATGCTTCCTCTTTAGGGTTAAATGATTTAGAATCTTTAAGAGAGTTAATTTCAAATCAAATTATTGACGAACCCCCTGCTTCAATAAGAGATGGTGGAATTTTTAGACCTGGTATTGACGAATTACTAGATGACTTAAGGGAAAAAGCAAGTGAAGGTACGAGTTGGTTGAAAGAATTTGAATCCCAAGAAAGAGAGAAACTTGATATTCCTAATTTAAAAATTAAACATAATAGACAATTTGGATTCTTTATTGAGATTACAAAATCACATGTCAATAAGGTGCCTGAAAATTATCGCCGTAGACAAACAATGACTAATGCTGAGAGATATACTACTGATGAATTAGTTGGCTGGGAGGAAATTATACTGACTGCAGATGATCGCGCGAAGGCATTAGAAAGAGAACTTTTCATTACACTTAGAGCGAGTGTAGCAGGTTTTTCTTTAGATCTAGCGACTATTGCTCGAAAGATTGCTACTATCGATGTTTTGTCTTCTTTCGCTATACATGCAAGAAAAAATTCTTGGTGTAAACCTGAAATAAATGAAGAACATAAGATAGAAATTATTGCAGGTCGACATCCAGTATTGGAAGCCGATGGTAGATTTGTCCCCAATGATGTAAAGCTCGATAAGAAAAATAGTTTCTTATTGTTGACTGGTCCAAATATGGGTGGTAAATCTACATATCTTCGTCAAACTGCATTGATTTCAATTTTAGCTCAAGCAGGTTCATTCGTACCTGCAGAGAAAGCTAAAATTGGAATTGTCGATAGAGTATTTACCAGAGTAGGTGCCCATGATGATTTACGACGTGGTCGTTCAACATTCATGATGGAGATGATAGAAGTTGCACATATTCTACGTCGTGCAACAGATAAAAGTCTAATTCTTCTCGATGAAATAGGAAGAGGTACATCTACATTTGATGGTCTTGCAATAGCATGGTCCGTAACGGAGGATATCTGTAGAAGATTGGGTGCTAGAACTCTTTTTGCAACACACTATCATCAATTAATAGGCTTAGATGCAGAATTTGATAATCTAACTAATATCCACGTTCAGGTGGCTGATGTTAATGGTGAAATCAGATTTCTTCATACTATTTCAGATGGGCCTTGTGATGAATCATATGGGGTTCAAGTTGCAGCTTTGGCAGGATTACCAATTTCCGTAGTTGAACGTGCTAGAGATTTACTAATTTTCCTTGAAAGTCAGG
Source organism: uncultured Candidatus Poseidoniales archaeon (assembly GCA_963990035.1). Taxonomy (GTDB): domain Archaea; phylum Thermoplasmatota; class Poseidoniia; order Poseidoniales; family Thalassarchaeaceae; genus MGIIb-O2. The sequence continues at coordinate 5,938 of CAXDMJ010000049.1, forward strand.
CGCAGGGAGCTAAGGCAGGTTCTACTAGTTCACCCGATTCTAGGCCCGATGGTCAATCTAGTATTTATGGATGGATGTTGGGTTCAATTGATCAAAATAATCCTATCGATCAAGTAGTGGAAAATGTATCTTTAGATCTCAGAAATGAGGTAATTATTGATCCTATCCTACAAGAAATTGTCGAAAGGCTTCGTTCATTAGATCCCGATAATCTCAGTCCTAGAGAATCTCAAGAGGTTCTATATGCTATGATAGATTCTCTTGAAAAATCAAAGTATTCTGATTTATTGGAGGAATAATATGATGGAAAAAACTCGCCGTTCGATTCAACAACTAGATGAATTAACGATTGACCAAATAGCTGCTGGCGAGGTTGTAGAACGTCCAGCTCAGGTAGTAAAAGAATTAGTTGAGAATTCTATAGACTCAGGTAGTAATAAAATACGTATTGAAATAGAAAAAGGTGGATTTACAAGGATTTCAGTTATTGATGATGGTCATGGTATACCTAAAAATGAATTAAAATTAGCTATTAAAAGGCATGCTACAAGTAAATTATCAGGTTCTGAAGATCTTAATACTATAATTACCAAAGGTTTCCGTGGCGAGGCTTTAGCATCTATTGCAGCGGTTAGTAAGTTGGTATTATCTAGTAAAATTAGAAACTCAGAAGGCTATTCAATTATTGTAGATAATGGGTTAGTAGGCGAGATAGAACCGATTGGTATTGCACCCGGGACAAAAGTAGATGTTCTGAATATATTTGAGAAAATTCCTGCTCGTTTATCCTTTCAAAGAAGACCTTCAACTGAGAATGCTGCGATTATAGATGTTGCAATTTCTTTAGCACTTAGTGAACCTAAAGCTGGAATTTTAGTGGAAATTGATGGTCGTGTAGTACTCGACTGTCCTCCTTGCGATGGTATGGAAGATAGATTATACGACCTTTTCGGTTCTACTTCTTCTAAATTAATCCCATTAGAATGTTCGACAGATGATCTTGATGCACCCGGTGACGAAAGTTGGGGTGGGTGGATATCTCCACCAGGGATATCTCGTTCACGTTCTGATGATATTCATGTTCTAGTAAATGGTCGTCCAGTAAGTGCAGGTCCTTTTCTTCAATCAATAAGAAGAGGGTATCATACTCGGCTGATGGTTGGAAGACACCCAATAGGTGTGATATCTCTTAATCTACCCACTCAGGAAGTTGATGTTAATGTGCATCCTACAAAACGTGAAGTAAGATTACAACATTCTTGGAGAGTATTGGAAAGATTAGAACGTTCTATCAAATATACTCTGAGTCGCGTATCGACACAACCTGAATTCAAAGATTTAACAATTTTAGAGGGGATAGGGACAGAACCAGAAGTTAATGTGAAATCTGAAGCATTTACTCCATCATGGGCTCAAGTTGATAATAAAGAAAAAATACAAACTCACTTTAGTAGTATTCGTAATTCTAATATTCCTATAGAGAGGCCAGATTATCTATTAAAAAATAATGATTTAGAACAAAAAGTATTGCCAGGATTAGACCCTAATCCGGTGTCTTCTTCATTAT
>CAXDMJ010000050.1:0-7312 GCA_963990035.1 uncultured Candidatus Poseidoniales archaeon
AAGTATCTTTTAGGAGGTACTCCTGAAAATATTCAGTTAACACGCTGTGGAGGTGTAGAAGCATCTCAATGGGGTGGTATTTTTGTTAATCTAATTGTAGCCACTGCGGGTTGTGTACTTGGATTTGGAATAGGTGTAATCCTTGCATTCGGCCGACAAAGTCATCTTCCATTCTTCAAATATCCCTCCGTTGCTCTCATTGAAACAGTTCGTTCTGGACCATTAATTTGTTGGCTCTATTTCGCTGTATTCTTACTCCCTGATATCATTGATCCATTTATGGAAATTGAAGATATAATGCGTATGCTATTGATTTTTGGAATATTTGGTGGATGTTATATTGCTGAAGTACTGCGTGGTGGATTACAGTCCGTAGATAGTGGTCAAAAAGAAGCTGCTATTGCACTCGGTTTATCTCCAATGCAAACAAAAATTCAAGTCGAATTACCAAATGCAGTCCGTACAACTCTACCTTCAATCGTGAGTGTATTCATCGGACTATGGAAAGATACAACATTACTTTTCATAATAAATATATTAGATTTCTTCAAGTTAGCAAAAGATCTTCCAAATACATCCCCTGGATATCTTGGTGATTTCTTAGAACCCCTATATGTGACAGCACTCGTATTCTGGGTATTTGCATTCTATCTATCTAGAATTTCAATGAGAATTGAAAAAGGATTAGGATTAACAAACGAAGGAGGAGGAGAAGCAGCATGAGTCAATTTAGTGATGAAATAATTATAGAAACAAAAGGAGTGAAAGTCAATTTTGGTGACTTTTGGGCATTAAAAGGTATTGATATGACGGTAACTAGAGGAGAAATAATCGTAGTTCTCGGACCCTCAGGTTCAGGTAAATCTACATTCATTAGAACATTGAATAGATTACAGCCTCATAGTGCTGGAACAGTTGAAGTTAATGGGATAATAATGGATGATGACACTACAGTTTCTAATCTTAAAAAGGTTCGATCAGATGTTGGTTTCGTATTCCAACAATTTAATTTATTTCCTCATCTTACTATTATGGAAAATATTACTTTAGCTCCAATGAAGGTTAAAGGAATGTCAAAGAAACAAGCTGAAGATAAGGCAATGCAACTATTAGAGCGCGTAGGGATTCCTGAACAGGCATATAAGTATCCTAGTGGATTATCCGGTGGTCAACAACAACGTGTTGCAATTGCTAGAGCATTAGCCATGGATCCTTCAATCATGCTATTCGATGAACCTACTTCTGCATTAGATCCAGAGATGATTAAAGAAGTACTTGATGTTATGATTGATTTAGCCAAAGAAGACGTTACTATGATAGTAGTAACTCACGAAATGGGATTTGCTAAAGAAGTTGCAGATCGTGTAATATTATTTGATGAAGGTATGTTAATTGAAGAAAACACTCCTGATATATTCTTCGATAACCCTGAGCATGAAAGGACTAAGTTATTCTTAGAACAGATTCTTTGATTAAGCATCTATCCAGTATGCTACTCTATCATATATTGTACTTCTGAAAGTAAGTAATTTCAAGGTTGGACCATTTAGACTAACTGAGATAGTAGCTCCTCTGGTGAAATGCGTCTCATCCCATCCATCTGCAACAACATACCCTCTATGCATGTCACTGGTGAAAGTTGTGGGTTGATTTGTCCAAGCCCAATAAGTACCATCCTCTCTTCTATTATTACGTGGTAAATCTCTTGAAACAAACAAATAGTGGTCGTCAATTTCTCCTTCTGGAAAGGTAGTCCCTTCTATGTTATTGATATGTCTGTACCAAGCACCTTGGCCGAGGAATGTAGAAAATAAACATCCTGATGAATATTGTACACAATCAATCTCTGAATTTGTTCCATCTTCTTTTCTTTGGAGTCTATACTTTGATGGTTGATACTGATGTGTATTGGCAAGTAATAAATCATTTAATGCTGGGTCTGAGCGTATTATATTACCACTTGTAGTAAAAATTTCTGCTTGTAATCGTGGTAGGATATTGATAATTGCCTTACCTGATAGAGCTTTTTGAATATCTTCCTTGAAATTATTAGGATCACTTCCCATGTAGAAACCATATGAACCATCATTATCTAATTCTCTCGGATGACTGTTAACTCCCATCACTGGAGTATTCTCATCTACTGAATGAGCAATCGATGTCAGAGTCCCATCTCCTCCCAATACTATTACCAAATCTCTTCCTATGAAATCACCACGGCTAACCTTTTCTCTTGCCGAATAATCTACAATGATAGAAAGGTTCTGAGTTAATGATTCTAGAGTATTCTTTACTTCATCTAATGCTTTATCATGAACATCTTCGAAGTTTTTTTTATACACTACTAGGATATTGCTTGACACTGTAAGACCCCCTTCTTGGATTACTCGTCATTGGGCATCGCATATAGTGACAACGCTCTAGTAATCGAGAGATTTCATATCAAATATTCAATAATTTATTGACTGATTAACTCTCGGCATGAATTATGAGAGTGCTGTTGCTAAGTCTTATTTTGTTATCATCTAGTGTCTCAGGTTGCCTTGAAGTGCCATTAAATCCATGTGATGAGGATGAATGTTTTCCTCTTTCGTCAGATGCACTTAATGCAATTTTAGCAATTTCAGATTCCTTCAATGTTCTAAAGTTATCAGATGATTATCAGACACTCCGAATCGAAACATCCTCTGTAATCGAGATTCAGAACGAGCGGGTATCAGTTGACTGGAGTGTGGGTAAAGATGAGGCTCGAAATCTTAGTTCAATTGCTCTAAGATATAATATTGCCAATGCAGCAGTAGATACAGAAGTTATCGAAGGTACAGATATTACAAATGTAAGATTGGGTAATGTATGGTATGAAGGAAGAGATGCACTTCCTGAATATAGCGATCCTTTCTATGAAATAGCTAGGCTTGCCAGTGAAAATCCAGATGGTTTATGGCCCCCTTTTGCATTTGATACTACTGCGTTTGATGACCTGAATTGGCAAATTACAGGAGATTTAATTTCACTTCAACAAGTTGCGACAGGGACGAATGGAACTCACACTATTATTCTTGAATTAGGTGGAGCGCCTCCAATGATATTAGGTATAGAAATTTATGATGGGGAAGGAACAGATTTCTCATTAACAGTAGATATTGGTGACTCAGCATCTATTTATCTCAAAGAAAATCTCCCTCGAACTCCGTTTCAGTTTATCCCAGATGACAATTTTATTATTCGAGATGAGATTAAAACCTGGTCAGGGACAATCCCAAGTGGAGTTTCGGAAGTAGACCCTTTAGAACTTGAATTTCATGTGATATCAGATGTCTTCAATGAAACAGAATCGTTGGCATCTATGAATTTCAATGAAGTGCTGTTCAATATGACGGTAGATGATGGAACTTGGTGGGAATTTTTTTGGATGGATGTAGATCTCGATGATTATGCCTCAAGTGGTGATTTCTATAATATTAGATCTAATTCAACATCTGAGGTTGATATTTTTGTATTTGATATCTGGGCAAATAAATGGACTAATGATATTTTATAATTCACATATCTACGGGGTCACATTCAAACACCTCCAATTTAAGGAATAGTTATGGAGAAGGGTCGCCATCCTCTAAGGCGTCTATTATCACATCTAAAACATCATCAATTAACGGTAATTTTAGCATCTATTTGCTCTATTTTAAATAAATTTTGGGATTTAGCGCCTCCTATACTTATTGGTATGGCAATCGATGTTGTAGTCCAACGTGAAGATTCATTTCTATCCAATTATGGCTATCCTGATCCTCACAATCAATTCTTAATTTTAGTAGGTATAACTGTAATTATTTGGGTGCTTGAATCCTTGTTTGAATATTGGTGGGGGATACTATGGCGCAATCTAGCCCAAACAGCACAACATGAATTGCGAATGGATGCATATGAACATATTCAAAATTTGGAAATGCAATGGTTTTCTGGTCAGTCGACCGGTGGGTTAATGTCAATATTAAATGACGATGTCAATCAACTTGAAAGATTTTTAGATCAGGGTGCTAATGATCTCCTGCAACTCGCAACTACAATTACAGTAGTAGGTACAATAATGTTTATTTTAGCTCCAGAAGTCGCTTTATTAGCAGTAATTCCGGTTCCAATCATAGTTATTGGTTCATTTGTATTCCAGAGAAGAATCGGTGTAAGATACAAGAAAGTTAGGGAAGAAGTTGGTGAGTTAAATTCGTTATTGAATAATAATCTTCAGGGGATTACTACAATCAAGTCATTTACGGCTGAGAGTAGAGAATCTGAAAGAGTAAACATAGCATCAGGATCTTATAGAGATGCTAATAGAGATGCTATTCGATTATCTGCATCATTTGTTCCTTTAATCCGTATGGCAATATTATTTGCTTTTACTGCGAATATGTTAGTAGGTGGTTGGATGGCATTAGATGGTGAATTAGAAGTCGGTGCTTACGCCATAATAGTCTTCATCACTCAAAGATTACTTTGGCCATTAACTAGGCTAGGACAGACTTTTGATTTGTACCAAAGGGCTATGGCATCAACCACTCGAGTATTAGATTTAGTAGATACTGAAATTGGTATAGTTGAAGGAGAAGAAGTGTTAACAAATGTTCTAGGAGAGATTACTTTCAATGATATTACATTTACTTATCCTGGCCGTGAATCAGTTCTTAATGAGATGAATTTTGAGATTCCAGCGGGTTCTACTGTTGGTTTAGTAGGTTCCACAGGTTCTGGTAAAACTACGCTCACACGTCTTTTAATGAGATTTCATGATCCTTTATCTGGTAATGTAGCAATTGATGGAATTAATATCAGAGATTTGAAACTTGAATCACTTAGGGGCTCAATTGCCCTTGTTTCCCAGAACACGACTCTTTTCCCAGGTTCAGTTAAAGAGAATATCTCTTATGGGAACCCAGAAGCAAATTTAGAACAGATTGAATATGCAGCGGGGATTGCTGAAGCCACTAATTTTATCTCTGAATTACCCAAGGGGATGGAGACTAATATTGGAGAAGATGGCCATAAGTTGTCAGGTGGTCAAAGGCAAAGACTGGCAATTGCTAGAGCTGTTCTAAAAGACGCTCCGATTCTTGTCCTTGATGAGGCGACCAGCAATGTTGATAATGAAACTGAAGCTGCTTTACAGCGTTCTATAGAGAAAATATCGGTTGATAGAACTACTTTGATTATTGCTCATCGTTTATCTACAGTGAGGCATGCCGATCAAATAATTGTGTTAGATTCAGGTAATATTTCCGAAGTAGGTACTCATGATGATTTAATTGAAAACAATGGTATTTATTCGAGATTATGGGCAGTTCAAACAGGAGAGGTTGAAAAATGAAAGAAAATAATTATGGTTCAAAAGGGTATGTTCCTTCAATGAAATTATCAGGGGTTTGTGAGTCATTAGGAATTATTGGTACGCAGTTTGGTAATGGTACTTGTTCTGTGACTTGTACCGTTTCAATTGATCACCTCAATGCAGGGGGTGTTGCTCATGGAGGTTTACATTCAACTATGCTTGACAGCGCTTTAGGGGGTGCTCTTGTATCTTTAATCAAAAAAGAAGAGTGGTGTGCTACCGCACAGTTAGATATTTCATTTCTTAATGCAGCAAATGTAGGGGATACTCTAGTTGCCCAGGGAAAGGTTCTACGTCGTGGTAGGAATTTAGCTCATTGCGATGGTATTTTGTCTAATCAAGATGGTGAAATTATCGCTACTGCTAAGGGTACATGGGCTATTTGGGAATCTAAACCTAGTAGTATGTCTTGATATAATTGTAAGATTTGCAGGGAAAGGTTTGATTTCATATAACCTCCTCGGAGTGAATAATATGGCGCGTATAGATTCGTTAATCATGGTAATGTTGGGTCTTGCTCAACTTCTAATCGGAGATGCTCTAGGTCTTGAAATATTAGGTATTTTATTGCAGGGAACGGGTGGTGGAACTATAATTATGGGGATTTATTTCCTAATATTCCTATCGAGACATCAGAAAGAATTTTCTGAGTCTTATTCTAAATTAGAAAGGACTACTCTTGTTCGTGATGGAACTGGACAACTACAAGTCGTAGATGCTCGTCCTAAGGTTACAAAATTAATGTGGTATGTTATACCAGTTGGTCTAACTATAATTGGAGCCATCACTTGGTTAGCCAACTGATTAGGTGTAATAGCATGTCAGGTCAGAGAAAAGGCTTCCCTGATTTAGTTGATAATGCAATTGATAATCCTGCATATGAGTTATTTGGTGGCTATGGGATATTTTTACGACGTTTATTTATACCTGTTATTATAGCACTTGTTGGTATTTTCACGTATGATCTCACAGATAATAAGATTTTTTCGGCCATTATAGCCGGTCTTTCAGTAGGTCCAATCTTTAATTTAGAGAGATATATGGCTGAAAGAAAACAGTATAAATAATACGGAATAACTCTTGATGCAGCCGAAGAGGTGAAATGTAGTACTCATTGTAGGTAGATACATGGCCTCACTCGCAGACTTTGATTTACTTTCTTTTGTAGGATATGATGGAGGCGGCGGATTAGAATTAATTTTTGCATCTTCTGCAGTCTTAGGTGGAATTCTTTTCCTTCTTTGGTTTGCTTTAATGATGATAGGTGGAATCGCTGCTGATTTGTTTGATGGGATATTTGGTACTGATTTCGATGCTATGGGTGCTGACGCATCGTTTAAGGCACTAACATTCCAAGGAATAATGGCATTTATGATGTTTTTCGGCCTTGGTGGATTGTATGTATTAGAAGGAGATTCTGATAATACATCACTAGCTATTGTAGTAGGTTCAATAACTGGCTTTGGGTCAATGTATGGTACTGGTAAATTATTCCAACTTTTTGTATCTCTTCAGTCCGATGGGACAATTGATATGGATGACTCAATTGGATCAGTAGGAACTATTTATCTGAGGATACCAGAGGGTGGTTCAGGGCAAATTCAGGTTGAATCCGGAAATGCTATGAGGACTTATAATGCTAAATCGGAAGATGGTATGCCAATGGCTACTGGAGATTTTGCAGAAGTTATAGATGTCGTCTCTTCAACTCTAATTGTAAGAAGAAGATAATATATTTCCCCCCTTTTTCTGATACTGACGGGAAAGACTTCATGACCTAGTTCTGTTTCAAACAACATGAGTTGAAACAATGGCAGAGAGTTCCGGAATAGCAACAATAATGATATTTGCAATAGTTTTAGTCCTAGTGGCTACCACGATATTTTTCGCACAGCGATATAAAAGATGCCCTCCTGATAAGATAATGGT
>CAXDMJ010000051.1:0-7086 GCA_963990035.1 uncultured Candidatus Poseidoniales archaeon
GCTTCTATACAAGATGTCATATCATGATTCATTCTCGGTAGGTTATGGATCAGGGCGTAGTAATAGTGACTGGTGGTTCAAAGCGAATAGGTAGAGAGATTTGTATTCGTCTTTCTAGTATGGGATATGATGTGTTGGTGCATCATAGAAACTCTCCTTCTGAGGCAGAAGAAACTGCAAAAATAATAAACTCAGACGGTGGAACTGCTTTGACATACCAAGCAGATTTATCTGATTTATCCAGTGCTGAAAAATTGGTTGATTTTGCAATGGAAAATTTTGGAAAATTATCAGGAATAGTAAATAATGCCTCTGTTTTTATTCATGACGATATATCTTCGGTATCATCCGAATCATGGGATAATCATATGACAGTAAATGCCAAAGTCCCTATTTTATTGATTAGTCAAATGCTTAAATCTTTGAAAAATGGCGAGAACGCCTCTATAGTCAATATTTTAGATCAAAAATTATCTAACCCTAATCCCGATTATTTATCTTATACTGCTTCTAAATATGTCATGCTGGGTATGACCGATTCTCTCGCACGGGGCTTAGCTCCCAAAGTAAGAATTAATGCAGTAGCACCTGGTCATACCTTAGCTAGTGATAAACAAAGTGTGCAAGGTTTTACTAAAGCACAATCAAGTTCTCCTTTGGGATTCGGGCCATCTCCTGAAGATATTGCTGATGCAGTATGTTATTTGATGGGGGCTAGGGCAGTAACTGGGCAAATAATTTATGTTGATGCAGGTGAACGCTTCTTGTCTAGATCTAGGGATGTTGTATTTGAAACTGAGTGATTATATGACCTCTCATACAGATGCTATAACTCATTTATTATCTTCTAATCAGGGCGTAACTACCTTGTTTTTAGAGGATATTATTCGTAATGTCGACATCGGTGTCCATGAATATGAAATTGGTAATCCTCAACGCGTTCGTTTCGATATTTATGTACTAATTTCAGATACTAAAAATCCAATAAATGATGATATCACTGATGTTTTGAATTATGAATATCTAATCGAGTCTTTAGAACAAGTGCTATCCATAGGTAGGTTCTCACTTTTAGAAACTCTTGCCAATAATGTGTTGAATACTATTTTGACTCCTGATTGTGTTGAGGCAGCTTCTGTAGTTCTAACCAAACTTGATGTCTTAGATGGAGATGGAAGGCTTGGTTGTTCTATGACGAAAATCAAGTAATTCATGCCTAATTAGTTGTGATGGTGCAGGGGGTGGGATTCGAACCCACGAAGGCCTTGCCACCGGAGCTTAAGTCCGGCCCCTTTGACCACTCGGGTACCCCTGCGGCCCACGGGCGTGGGAACTTAGTCTTGAATCGCGCGGCTCAAATATGTCCCGGAAATTGATGTCGAGCCGGAACTTATGATGAGAACTCTTTAACGCCCTGCGAACAGCCGAGAACCGTGCAAGAGTCAAGGAATGCTCAAGGTCGCGTCAAAACAGCGCAAATTGCTGTATTTTTAGCATTATTAATGCTGGCCCCTATTTATTCAGGCCAAATGTATGATTCCGAACTTCAAGATAGTGATTTTACACCTAATAATGCTGAAGCAACTATCGAACTATACACTCTTTACTTAGCATCAGCAGATTCTACCACTGATGGAGATGGTTTGATTACTACTAAAATCCCTGAATCCGGTGGCCAAGAAACTGCTAATGCATTAGATGAAACAATTGAATTCATTAGTCAAGAATTATTGTCTTCTATCGAAATTTTTGGTCGTCCTAATCAAGGTTCTAGTTCAGGTAGCTATTATTTGCCACTCGATCTATTCTTGAAAGCCGTCGGCCCAAGTGGTTCTTCTGTTGATTGGACAATTAATATTAGAGCAGGTGGTTCTGCGATAGGTGAAGCAGAGTGGAGTACAGATGCTTGCAATACTGGTATAGGGAATAGTTGTAATTTTGATCATGAGGAATTCGAAGTAGACCTAGGTTCAATGAGTTCTTTTATGGTATTAGAGGATGAAACTATTGAAGTCACAATTTCCGCTGAAATGTCTGGTTGCGATAGTAGTGGTGGACCATTTGGATCTACTTGTACTGCAGAGTTGGCATGGAATGAGATCGATGGGGAATCAACTAGGCATTCTGAAATCGAGGTTGAGACAAATGCAATTTCCAATAGTATAGTTGTTTTACAAAGAGATGGTGACGAAATTTCCGAGGGCTCGGTATTAGAGTGGTATCCTAACGATATAATTGATCAGAGAGCAATGCAATTTACATTTGATGTGAAAAGTGCATTTGGCAGATATGATATTGATAGTGTCAGATTATTACTCCGCGATTCGCAGGGGACATATAGAATTGACAAAGAAATAAGTGACGACGATCCTGATATTGACGATACGAGTCAAGGTATTTTCGGTCATTATTCGTGGACTTACCCTGGAGGCGTACCTTCAGGTGAATACTCCGTCGAATTAGAAGTGACCGATATTCAAGGTAATTTAGTTCTCATAGACCATGAGCCTGTTGAGATGCGTCAATTTGGAGTTTCTATCAATCACGGGATGGAAAGACAAACTGAGTATATTGCACCTGGTGAACTTACACCAATACCACTTCAGTTAGTTCATAGGGGGGACTCTACAAAATCTATGTCTGTAGAACTCGAAGTCATGACTAATTTAGGTAGTTCTTGGTTAGTTGAATTCGATTCCGATTCTAGTCTATACTCATTAGATGCAGGTGGAGATATACTAAATCCAATACTAACTTTACAAGCTCCCAATGATTTAACAGGTACGCCAAGCAGTATAGATATTCGAGCAGTAGCAGAAGCAGAAGTTGATGGAGTACTAACTGTTGTTCATCAAGATACACTAAATATTATCTTAGAAAAAATAGATGTTTTCCAGCCACCTGCTGTATCTGTATGGGATGAAGAACACGGTCTTCCAATTGCAAACTCTACTCGTCCTGACGATATTGATTCCAATATTCCTAGGTATGTAGAATATGGTGAATTCACCCCCTTCTTACTAGAGATATTCAATACTGGTTTCGATGCTGATACTTTCAGAATAGATGTCTTAAAGCGTTCTAAATCAATTATTCAAGTTTATGATAATAATACTGGTGAAAGGATACTTGAAGATGTGGGTGATGGGACATTCCATTCTTCATATTTAGAACGTCACAATACCCAAGTTTTGTTACTTAATATCAAACCATCAAATGATCGTGCTGATGATGATGTAGGATTAATTGAGATTGAAGTGACAAGTTCAGGTAATTCTTCATTGAGAAGTACAGTGTTATTCTCAATCCAGCGAACATTTGGTATTAGAGCAGAAGTTGCTCAAGATTGTGATGGTTCACCACTTGGACAAATTGATGTTTCTTTGTGCTCACCCGGTCCTGGGAATGCAGAAGTTGAATTACGTGTTAGAATAATTAGTAGCGCTAATTCCGGTGATACTGCTCTCTGGTGGCGTATTCAAAACCCTGCTACACTTCAAGAAAATCTTGATGTTAGTGCTGCCTATGGGCAATGGCAATTTAAAATCGCAGATGATAATCAAGAGGCGGTACCTAGGGTATCTCTTAGTCCAGGTGGATTCATTGAAGTTTTCGTCACTGTTACTCTAACAACTCAAGTTGAGCAAGGAAATCATACAATTTATCTTCGAATCATAGAAGATACCGAAGAATCAGAGCCACGTTATTTCGATTTACCCATGACGTTCGAAATAGACCCAGATGATCCTAATTTGGATATTGTTCAAGTAACTCAAGATCGAAAACTTCTACCTGGTGAGGATTATTCTATTCAAATGAAAGTTAAGAACGATGGTAACACTGAAATGACTATTTTATTAGATGCTGAAGTCAATGAACCAGGTTGGTCTGTTGATATTGAAGGTCCATCTGGTTCAACGTTTATTCAATTAGGTGCATATGAAGAACTAAGCTTTAATCTAAAAGTCACTGTTCCGAATGATGCCAATAACGGGGATAAAATCCCAGTTTTTGTTACTGCAATGCCACTCGCCTATGTCATTGATGGAACCTTGGATACGAGTCAAAGTTGGTCCGATGATTATACTGCAAAAAAAACAGTTCAGATGACAGTTGATTTAGGTAATGTTATAGATATAATCATCAATGAATTAAGTCATCCAAGACCACTGACTTTGATTATATTAGTAGTAGGTGTACTATTGATTATTGCTGGAATTCAAAGTAATATGAATCGACGCAGATGGGCAAGCCATATGGCATTAATTAATTCTATGAACGATGAAGATTCGGATGATTCTGCTGAAGAAGATAGTAGTGATATTCCTATGCCAGTTACATCAAGTCAAGGTAGAACAATTGAAGTTGAAGAGACTCCTGATTCAAATCGTTATGATGATGACGACATAGAACTTGTCTAATTTTTTTGAGTAACCGTCCGAACGACGCTCCATTCTTCTTAAAACCCCTGTTAAACGCCACAGGTATTGGTGGAGAGTAGTTTGCGGACAGTTTCAGTAAATCTTTCAAGCAAAATTTTGCTTCGTAAGCGCCGTTCAGCACTTTTATTTACTTTTATTATGCTAATTGCCTCTTATTCGGCGATTGAGTTTGGAAGTTGGGAAGCTCTTGCTACTACTGACGATGATGGTGATGGACTTACTTATGGATTAGAGTTCATTATCAATACTCAACCTCAAGATTGGGATAGCGATAATGATGGATTACCCGATGGTTGGGAATGGCAATATGGATTAGATCCATTATCCTCTTCTGGAATCAATGGTTCAGTCGGTGACCCCGATGGTGATGGATTAACAAATTTAAATGAATATAGATATGGGATTCCAAGTTCATGGGATGATCCAACTACTGCAAACGTACTAGACAATGGTGTATGGTGGAATGGAACTGTCCCTGTAAGAAACTGGGATGAAGAAAGTGCAATGCAATTTATTCAAGGTTCAGGGTCCGATGGTGCTGACGAAGATCCAGTTGGTAATATCTGTTTCAATACCTTTGATGATGATAAAGATGGTCTTGTTGATAATTTCGACCCTGATGGTGATGGTGATGCTGATTGTTCAAGTGATGATGATGATGGTGATGGAGAAATTGATGAGGATCCTGATGGTTGGGATACTGATGGCGATGGTATGCCTGATGGATGGGAAGTTGCTAATAATTTAGATCCTACTTCTGCATCGAATCTAGATGGAACTTATGGTGACCCTGATGGTGATGGATTAATTAATCTGTATGAATATGTAAATCCTGCGTGGAGTTCGAGGAACGGTACTACTAATCCTCCAACTCAGTTTTTTCAACCAGGTCCTGATAATCGGACGAATACTGAATCACCTTGCAACCCTGTTCTAAATTTAGGACCAGGTGGTTGTTTGATATTTACTGCCGAGGTCGATTCGATAACTTCTACCGATCCTAACAATAATGATACTGATGGTGATGGACTGAATGATTCTTATGAAGCTCTGATTCTTTTGACAGATCCTACTGCAGTCGATACAGATGGTGACGGGATTAGTGATGGCGTTGAAGTCAATGGTGCATACGGAGATCCTGCCCAAGCGTCAGATCCAAGAAATAATAATACTGATGGTGATCAATTTGATGATGGTGAAGAAGATGTCAATGGTAATGGAATTGTCGATTTAAATGAAACAGATCCAACTAGGGTAGAAGATGTAGGCGACTTCGATGGTGACGGAATCGATAATTGGGAAGAAAATATGACTTGTACTAAGTGGGATGTAGCAGATACAGATGGAGGAGGTGTTAATGATGGGGATGAATATGCGATTGGTCATCAAACAGATCCATGTCTTAGCGAAGTTGTCATAGTTAAATCAATTATTAATTGGGATGCTGCACAATTTTCTCTTGAACTTAATTCTACATCTCAACTTAATTCTGATCCATTTGATTGGAGACAAGAGGGTGCTCCGATGGCATACTATGAATTACTAAATGGTAGTACTGTAGGTTTCCGTTATGGTTCCATAGTTGATCAATCTCTACGGGATGTCGATGTAGCATTGCCTTCAACAGCAATTTCTGTTTTATTCTCTAATAATTCTTGGTGCTGGGATGTATCATTAGGGATTAATGAACCTCATTGTGATGACGATTATCAAGATACTGATGGCGATGGATTAGCAGATTGGGAAGAATTATTGGCTACATGGGGGCCTCCTACTAGTCCACTTCTTTCAGATACTGATGGTGATGGTGTGGATGATTTATCTGAGATTCTCAATGAAACAGATCCAAATAATCCATGCAATAATCTTCTCGATAGCGATGAAGATGGATTGAATAATTATTTTGAAAACACAACTGGCTGCGATTTAGTTTTTGGTTTTGGCGGCAATGGTACAACAGATACATACTTCACGTTGTGGGATGATGCAGATACAGACGATGGTGGCGTAACTGACGGTCAAGAATATTTAGATGGTACAAATCCTCAAAATAATTCTGCAGATGATCTTAATCCTACAGATACGGACGGAGATGGTATTCCTGACACTATTGAGCAATCTTTAGGACTTGATTGGTTAAATCCAGATACAGATGGAGGAGGTATCCCTGATGGTCAAGAATGCGGTCCTGATTTCTGGTTAAATGGTTGCGAAGGCTCTGATAGTGATCCTTTTGATCCTACTGATGATATTAATCCAAATATGTTAATGTTCACAGCAACTAATACTACTAGTATTGACTTTGGTTTGAACCATTATTGGCGATGGCACACTTATGATTCTTACACTGGAGTTTCCTTTGGTGTCAATACGTCTCTTGTTGGAGGTACACCAATAGATTCTGAAATAGGCTCTACTCAAGGTGTATCTAACGAATTATTCTGGAATGATTCCACACTTGATGATTGGATGATTGAGTATGCAACTGGAGCTTTAATTGAACCTGGTGATGAGTTAATAGTACCGTATAATACGGTTAATTGGACATCCTGGAGTGATTCAGGTGCAGGATTAAATTTCTCTAACTATACTAGAGATGTATTAGTTGATCAGGCATCAGTTGAGGTAGTATATGTCAGTTCTC
>CAXDMJ010000052.1:0-6747 GCA_963990035.1 uncultured Candidatus Poseidoniales archaeon
GGTCCAGACGTATCTTTGAATGGATCTCCAATTGTATCTCCTATGATTGCAGCATCGTGAGCAGAGTCTCCTTTTTCTGCTCCTTCAATATGTCCTTGTTCTATTGCTTTCTTTGCATTGTCCCAAGCTCCACCTGCATTAGCCATGAATAGTGCCATCAAAACTCCAGTTACTAATGATCCTGCTAGAAGTCCTCCTAATGCATTCCAGCCTAGAACTAATCCAACAATAACTGGTGCTGTTACTGCAACTAAACCCGGTCCTACCATCTCCCTTAGTGCTGCTTGTGTTGAGATATCTACACATTTCTTAGAATCCGGTTTCACACCTTCTTTTCCTTCTAGAAGTCCCGGTATTTCTCTGAATTGTCTTCTGATTTCAATAACCATTTCTTGAGCTGCTTTTCCAACTGAAGTCATTGTCATAGCAGCAACTACGAATGGTAATCCTCCTCCAATTAGTAGTCCGACTACAACCATTGGATTTGTTAAATCTAAATCTATACCTTCACCTATTGCTGAAGCATAAGCTGCGAATAATGCGAGTGCAGTTAATGCTGCTGAACCAATAGCAAATCCTTTTCCAACAGCTGCAGTTGTATTTCCTATTGAATCTAGTTCATCAGTAATTGCACGAACCTCTTTGCCTAGACTACTCATCTCAGCAATACCTCCTGCGTTGTCTGCAACTGGTCCATATGCGTCTACAGTCATTGTGACTCCTACTGTAGCGAGCATTCCCATAGCAGCCATTGCAATCCCGTAAAGACCCATTTCTCCACCACCGTTGAGCTCATTAGCTCCTAGAATACCAACTGAAATCAGAATGATGGGAAGGAATGTAGACATCATACCTATCGAAAGTCCTGCTATCGCATTAGTTGCCGGTCCTGTTTTTGACATTTCTCCAATGTGAGCAATTGCTTTAGTTTTAATTCTGAAAACTGGTTCAATACCTGTATAGTATTCAGTAACTAATCCAATCAGAATACCTACGATACTTCCTAGTACTACTGAGTGCATAACTCCAATCTCAACATCAATTAGACCTTGACTAATAGCTAGGTATCCACCCGCCCAGAATAAAGCAGCAGCAATAAATGTAGTATTTCTTAATGCAGCAGCAGCATCAGATCCATTCTTTAAAATTGTCATCGAGAATATACCGATTATAGATGCGATGTAACCTATTAATCCAAGCATAATTGGCATTATTACATAGTCAATTGACATGTCTTCAGAATTACTTGCAATAATCATTGCAGCAATTATAGAACCAACGAATGATTCGAAAATATCTGCACCCATTCCTGCCACATCTCCAACATTATCTCCAACATTGTCTGCGATAACACCAGGGTTTCGTGGATCATCTTCTGGAATTCCAGCTTCTACTTTACCAACTAAGTCCGCTCCAACATCTGCTGCCTTGGTGTATATTCCACCACCTACGCGAGCAAAGAGAGCGATTGATGACGCACCCATCCCGAAACCAGCAGCAGCAGATAAGTCACTAGCCTCTTTTTCGGCTCCGAGGAAGAAAGCAACTAGGGAGATACCTAGTAATCCTAGTCCTCCAACTGAGAGTCCCATAACAGCACCTCCATTGTATGAAACAGCCAATGCTCCTGCTTGTCCATCGTTCTTAGCAGCCATTGCAGTTCTTCCATTAGCGGATGTTGCTGCACGCATACCAGATAGTCCAGCAAGTCCAGATGCAATCGCACCTGCAAAGAATGCTATTGCAGTTTCCAAGTCATTGAGCCATGCTAATAATGCCCCTACAACTAATACGAATACGCTTAGAACTTTATATTCAGCCTTCATGAAAGCCATAGCCCCTTCTTGAATTTCTTTAGTAATGTCAGCGACAATCTCATTGTCTATTTCTACACTATTCACTTTCTTGTACAACATAAATGCAATAACAAGACCTACAAGCCCTGCTCCTGCTGCAATTAACGGTATATTTTCTATCATGGTGTTCACCTTGTGACCCCGCGACTAAAGAATTACTTATAATCAGAATCCTGATTAATACCCTTTAGATAATCATGTTATGATGATTTTTCTAGAACGATTTTAGCAAAAGAAGCTAATATTCCAGCCCCATCATGTTCTCCTCTAAATGATTCATATTCTTCTTCAGAGATATGCCCCCAACCATATGCTCGTTCTATTCTCTTTCTCGCTGCTTCGGGATGGAATTGAATACCCCATGCTGGCATTGTCTCGCCAAATTCGTTATTTACTCTGATGGCAGTAACTAAATTATGTGATGTCTTACTCAATAATACACAGTTCTCAGGTATGGTAATTACATGGTCTTGATGGCTAAACAATCCAGAAATTTTCTCATCATTCTGTTTATGTGAAGTCAGCAAAATATCTGTTTTCCCCTCATCGGTTAACTCGAGACTCCATATTCCACTTGATAATTTATCTGCACGTTCTATATTAGATCCTAAGGAATTACATAATAATTGATGACCAAAACAAATGCCCAATGTTGGAATGCCTGATTTTGCAGCGGATTTAAACATTAATCCTGTAGGTCCCATCCATTTTTCCCAGATACTTACATTCCTTCTAGAACCTGAGCAAACTACTGCATCTAAATTTAATTTTTCGATCCAATCTTTCATTTTACTTTCATCATCATGCATAGGCATAATGATTCTTTGAAATTTAATTTTCTTTCCTTCTAACTTAACTTCCTTTTCACTCCAAAATTCATACTCATCATCCCAATATGGTACGTCGCTTTCTTCCAATTTAACTTCTGCTTCTGATTTTATTTTATCCCCGGACTCAAATGATTGCATTTGTGGAGTTAGTAGTAGGACTTCAACATTTGATAAGGCTGCCATTGGTTTAATTACTTCCTGATTCCCTCCATGGCCAAATTCTGCTCTTTCGACTAATAAATCAATCATTAGAACTCTGAAAGAGGTACTCATGTGTACTTGAAAGAGCCTCAGGTTCATTAGTCCTCGGCTAGTACGCTTAGACATAAGGTGGTGTAGAATATGGTTGATGAACAGTTAATTCTTGATTCTGTAGGGCCAGTCCAGGCAATTCTAGATGCTCATGATGGTATAGTCAATGTAGTAGACACAACTGATGGAATAATTATGATCTCACTTGAGGGTGGCTGTACTGGTTGTAGTTCGACTCCAATGACTGCTATGCAAATCTACTATTCTTTAATGAAGCTTGAAGATGTTCATGATGTAATTTTTGTTAATGGTGAATTACCTGCATATATGAGATCTTTTATCGATGAGAAGCTTAGAGAAAAATAATTACTCTTTTTCTCTCTCTGCTGCTCTCATTTTCATAATTTGGTGTGGATTTGTTTCTCCTTGAACATCCTTCCCTTTGATATTTAACATTCCAGTTATTGCTACAATTATTGCCGTAATAGCAAAAGGTCTAGCTACGTTACTAGAACCCCAAAGTTCTCCTCCTAGATGATGTAATATGAAGAGCATAATTGCTGATGTAATACAAAGTGTTGCAACAACTTTTTGAGTTAATATTTCACCATTTTCAAAACGGGCTAAAGTGCCTATAGCCATCCAAAGAATAGTTGCAATTCCACAAAATGTAATGGATGCTGTTTCTAGAACATAAACCAACTCCATAGTATCGGGTAGAGGTTTTCATTTGTTTATGTTGGGGAACATCAGTTGTAATATTGAATGGTATGGTTCAAGACCTGTGACTTGTTCATGTAAGTATGGCAAAGGTAGGGGGTTGGACTCTTCCTAAATCTCGTAGGCAGGAACCACCTTACGTCAGTAAGACACAATTAGTTGATGTTTTAGAACAAATTGCAGTATTATTGGAGTTATCTGGAGCCAATGGTTTTCGAGTACGGGCATATCAGAATGGTTCTCGAACTTTAGCATCTTTGGAAGAAGATTTATTCACCATAGTATCCGAAAATAGAATAGTAGAAATTAAAGGAATTGGGAAAGGAATTGGGGGGCTAATCACAGAGGCAGTAATGCATGGTACATGGGGAGGAATGCAGTCATTATATGATAAAATTCCACCAGGTCTCATTGAAATTGTTGGAATTCCGGGTTTAGGCCCTAAAAGCGCCAGAGTTCTATACGAATCATTAGGGGTTGACTCTGTTGAATCATTGAAAATGGCATGTGAACTTGGCCATGTGTCACCATTGAGTGGTTTCGGCGAAAAGAGTCAACAAAAATATCTCGATGGAATTGATTTATTGCGCCGATATCAGGGTCGAACTAGGATGGATGTTGGATTATTATATGGTCGTGCCTTGGAAGAGAAAATATCTCAAATTAAGGGCGTGGAAAAAGCCCAATTGGCTGGTAGTGCCCGCCGCCGCCGTGAAACTATAGGTGATTTGGATATTGTCGTATCATCTGAACTAGGTCAACACCAAAGTGTAATTCAAGAAATCCTCAATTTACCCGGAATAGCCGAAGTAAAGGGCTATGGTGAATCTAAAGTTAGTCTAATTCTTGAACAAGAAATGTTGTCTAATTCAATAAATTCTGGAAGTATTGATGAAAGACTAGCTGAAACTCTAATTGAAAGGAATAGTGATGCTACAATAGATGCCCAAGTTAGAATAGTTACTCCAGATACATTTCCATTTACTCTGGCCTACTTCACAGGTTCAAAAGAGCATAATATTCGAATGCGCCAAGAAGCAATAAACCGCGGTTTAAGATTGAATGAATTTGGATTGTTTCCCGAAGAGTTAGCGGGCGAAACTATCGGTATGGAAGCGGCAAAACACACGCTGAAATGTGTAGATGAATCTGAAATATACAAAAATTTAGGTATGAATTGGGTCCCTCCAGAAATGAGAGAAGATATGGGTGAGATAGAGGCAGCTTCTTTTTCAAAAAATCCTCTTCCCAAATTAATTTCACCTTCTGATTTAAGGGGAGCGTTCCATAATCATACAGTATACTCTGATGGTACAAATACTCTCGAAGAAATGGCTCAAGCAGCTCAGTCATTAGGTTGGGAATACTTAGGCATTGCCGATCATTCTGAAACTCTAAATATTGGTGGTAGACAGATAGGTATACCCAGTAATAATGTTCTAAATCAATCAGATGAGATAATTCGATTGAATCAAATTTGGAGTGATCAAAATATTGATTTTAGATTATTTCATGGTTCTGAATGTGATATTTTAGCAGACGGAAAGTTAGATTATCCTGACCATATTAGAAAAATATTTTCTCATGTAGTAGGTAGTGTTCACGCATTAGGAAGCTGGAGGAATAGGGATGAAATAGAGAATACTGAGGCATTAATCCGAGCGATAGAAGATCCAACATTTACTATTTTAGGACATCCTACTGGCCGTATTTTACAGGTCAGAGAAGGTTTTCCAATAGATATGCATGCAGTTATTAGAAGAATGGGTGAATTAAATTCTGAAGGTATTCTGAAAGCGATTGAAATTAATGCTTCACCGTATCGTCTTGATCTTGATTGGCGTTTATGCAAGTTTGCTAAAGAGCAGAACGTGCCAATTTGTATTAATCCTGATGCTCATGATACTAATGGTTTGGAAGATGTTTGGTATGGGGTACAAATCGCTCGTAAGGGATGGCTTGAAAGTTCAGATATTCTGAATTCTCGAACTAGTTCCGAAATAGAATCTCTATTCAATCTTTGATAATATTCATCATAGTGATTCTCTTCCATTGATACATGAGTGTCACGCGAGGTCTAGTTTTTGCTTTAGTTTCTGTAATACCTGCCATGATATTCGGTCTCATTGCTTACATTCTTTTCGATGGAGCGACTGGTTCACCTTCCAGTTCTGATTTTATGTATGGTCCATGTTATGGTGTTCCATTTTCGGTTATTTTCTTGGCATTTATTTATGGTTTTCGAATTGAAGTGGAGATGGAATAATGAATCGTTCTGCCAAGGCAGATATTATTGGTGAAATATTAGATGAATTGTATCCAACTCAACCTATTCCTTTAGATCATAAAGATCCTTATACTCTGCTCGTCGCTGTCATGCTATCCGCTCAAACCACTGATAAAAAGGTCAATGAAGTAACTCCTAATCTTTTCTCTAGAGCAGATGATCCTCAAAAAATGTCAGAACTTGAAGTTAGTGAGATTCATCAAATCATTAGAGAAATAGGTTTAGCACCTACTAAAGCGAAAAATCTTCAGAAAATGGCTTATCAAATTCTAGATGGTGGAGGTGAGGTTATTCCCGATTGGGAGTTTCTAGAATCTTTAGCAGGTGTAGGTCATAAAACAGCTAGTGTAGTGATGTCTCAAGCATTTGGAATACCCGCATTTGCTGTGGATACTCACATACATCGTTTAGCATCTCGCTGGGGGTTATCAAATGGGAAAAACGTAGAAATTACAGAAAGAGATTTGAAGAAAGTTTTCCCAAAAGAAACTTGGATTAGAAGACATTTACAGATTATCTTTTTTGGTCGTGAGCATTGTCCTGCACGAAATCATGATTTGAGTCAATGCCTGATATGTGGCTGGGCATCAACAAAGAAAAGAATTAGAGATGAATTACGTTAGATGTCTCTGTAAATCAACATTCCACCGATAAATACGAGACAAGCTCCTATTGCCAGAAGTGGTAATTGTAGATTTGCAACTAGATTTCTTGAGTCTCTGGCATCCTGACATTGTCCTTCGTCCGCACCAATTATTTGACCAATTGTACCGACTTCAGTATCACATTCTTGTTCAACTCT
>CAXDMJ010000053.1:0-6491 GCA_963990035.1 uncultured Candidatus Poseidoniales archaeon
AGCTAAAAAAAATTAGTTTTCTGCTGGGGTAGCTTCTCCGTTTCCAATCGAATTGGTTCCTGTAGAATCAATAGGCCCTTGTTCATACCCGCATAATTGTTGTTATACTAATAGCAATCATCACAAGAAGAATTCTTAGAATATTGGCTAATGAAATCCCAGACAATAAAACTAGATTGTACTAATCCCTGTGTACCCTGTAATATATTACCAATTAGACCACTATCAAGATTTTTTGCGTATGGATTATGTTGAGCAGCATAGATAGTCATTAGTCTAACTTCAGTGCCATTCGCACAATTATCAAAACCCTGGATAGAATATAATGCATTCATTTCGAATGTATTCAAATCACCTGAACACCCATTATATTCTCCCCACTCATACATATTCTCTATTGCCCCTGTTTCAATTGCTTCAGGATCTGTCCATGATCCTTGATTAAATGGTATACTCAAAATAGAGGATTCATAAAGTACTACTTGGTCTAAAAATCCATGTACTTCCATAATAGGAATTGGGGAATAATTTACATTTTCATCCGATACAAGATAAAATGACATACAACCTACTGCTGCAAAAATATGGCTTGAATCCATAGCCATTCTTTGTGCCATTGCACAACCGTTAGACCACCCTGATAGATATATCCTAGTTGAATCAATATTATGTTTTAGAATCGCTATTTCTACCATTTGCTCTATAAAACCAACATCATCCACATCATTAGCGGCTGGATCGGCACAACACCATCCTGCGTTCCACCCTTGATTTGCTTCAGTATCCCATGAATTTTGAGTTGTAACACCATCAGGATATACAATAATAGCGCCATATTCATCAGCAATTGTGTTGAAATCTGAAAGTTTCCTATGTTCAGTAGAGTCGGAACCGAATCCATGTAAATCTATTATGAGCGGGACAGATGAGTTTATCGGTAAATTATCTGGTATGTGTGTTTGCCAACATCTTGAGATATTATCATGGTCAATACAAGTGTATATTCCATCTTCTTGATAAGGCGGCAATTCATCTTGATTATCTTCTAGTGAATCTTCTGA
Source organism: uncultured Candidatus Poseidoniales archaeon (assembly GCA_963990035.1). Classification (GTDB taxonomy): domain Archaea; phylum Thermoplasmatota; class Poseidoniia; order Poseidoniales; family Thalassarchaeaceae; genus MGIIb-O2. The sequence continues at coordinate 1,062 of CAXDMJ010000053.1, forward strand.
ATTCCCATCTTCAGATAAGCAGCCACTAAGTATTACTGAAACTAGTAAAAGTGACATTAGAACAGCTATCAACTGTTTACCCATATTATTACGATTCAACTACAGTTGAAAAAGAATTGGATGTCGTTGAAGAAGAGAGGAAACAAGAGAATGTGTAATTCTATCCCTCACTTCCGTAGAGATCATGAATGTTCATTCTTGTTTTTTGAACAGTTTATGGTACAGTTTCCCAAACTGTGGAAAAACGAATATATTCAGGAATCCTATAAACATCAATCCAATGATGCCATTGAAGAACCAATCCATGAAACCTTCAGGTCCCCTTTCCAAGAAAATATAAACGAAAAATGGTGCGAGAATTAGTAATAAGATTACTGCAATGATAATCGCACGGCGGAACATTGTCCATCCTTCTTCTTCCATTAGCACCTCTACTTCGTTTTTAACCATAAATAAATGGGCGGCAAATCTCGATTTATGTGGGAATCTACTTACTTCATGATTTACTCTACCGATTCATACTGTGTGCCTTATCAAGCGTGGATGTATCAATTGGATTGTGGTTAGAATGAAAACTAAAGTGTTCTCGCACAACCATGAGCCAACGGGTGTGGTTGTATGCCGTAACCATTACCATCGGTCTTTGGATTTCTGCCACATCCGCTGGAGGAATCCTTCCTTACGGCATAGCCGAATGGCCTGTCAATGTGTGGTGTTGGGGAGTATTTATCTGCATTTTCGTAATGACTGACCGAAAAGAGCGAGTCGAGATGCTCGCGGTCGTAGCTTTAGCGACACCAATGGAGTTATTTTTCTCTGAAATCTGGTTGATTTACGAATATCAACGAGATTTCATGCCTCTATTCGTACCAGCAGGCCACTATTTCCTCTTTGATCTAGGACGACGAGGGGCTGCCCAAATTAGGGAGTCGATGACCATGATTGCCCTTCTGCCGTTCTTTCCTATGGTTGCCTACGGTCTATACACTGGGGGTGACACTTCCGGCCTGCTTCTTCTTCTGCTTGTACTTGGTTTTACCAAATGGGGACCTCAGCCTCGCCTTTATGTCGTCATGGCTTGGGCAGCCTTAGCAATGGAACTCTGGGGTACCTATCTTGGGAATTGGACATGGGCCTCGGATGTTCCGTGGACTGGTCTAACGGCATGGAATCCTCCGCTTCTTGTCGGGGCCTTCTATTGCTTTGGTGATTTGTTGGTTAATTTGTGTGTTGCTAAGTTTGAATTGGAACCCCTTGATTCTCATGTGAAAGAGCCCATGAATAGCCAATAATTCGATAATTCAATCAGACGTCCAATGGTTAATGCCGGGAATCAATTAATGTCTTATCACATCTAGGATTAGATATGGTTGTAGGACAAATAATTGGTCAAATTCTTTGTGATGGGATATTTTCATTATTCTTATTACCCCTTTTTCCTAAGAAGGATGGCAAGGTCGAATTAGAAAGTACTAACGAGTCAAGTATAATTGATAAATCAGTTAACAAATCTGAGTGGTGGGATGTCGATACGTCAGAAGATAACAAGAATAATATTAGAAAAAACTTTAAGAAAAGATGTAAATATTATTTTGATGACTTGGAAAAGGATATGGAAGGAGAAGTTCGTTGTAATAATTACCATATGAATGAGAAATTCTGTGACAAACATTCAAACTAATAATTTGGATACAAGGTAGCATTGAAAGAGCTCACTATAACATTAAATAACCTAATCAGTCGAGAACTTTATATGAAGCAATGTTCGCTTAGTCTGATATTATCAGGAATATTTATAATTTTGTCAGTACCATTAGTTTCTGCTCATGAAGGAGAAAGCGCTAGCGGTCCTACAAATTTCCAAATCATGCTAATTTCTATTATTATTTCTACATCTATTTATTTCTTTATCTCTAAATTCCTTGATACTCAAACATATCTACCAAATTCATTGATATTCGCACTTGCATCATTCACAGGTTCTGTGCATATCTTTTTGGGTTTGAATGATTATCTCCTACTAATTGGTGGAGTTGGGGTCATTGGAATTCTGGTTTTATCGTTAATAGTTAATTTTAATCAATGGCAGGAAAAAATTGCGAGGTTAGGATTGGGCCTGGGTGTTACCATCATGTTCGCCGCATATTTTGTATCCAATCATGATATACACTACATCATCGAAGATTACCTCGGTATTACAACGAAATTAGCTGAATTAATGATAATCATTTTCCTGTCGAAAGAGTGGTATCAGAAACGAGCTATTCAGTGAGAATTAGGTTTATTTTCATAAATACTCACCGACATAAATTCAATTGTTAAGACATATTAAATTAATTTGTATCAGGGGCAACCCATTGCTTGTGTTTGATCATGCATACAGAGAATTCTTCTGATTTCAGATTTGCTGCTAACCATTGATGCACATTAGGCCAATTCTGCCCATCAAACCACTCACGATTATGATTGGCGAACTGTCTAACGAAGGGGAAAATCGCATCACTCAGATTACCGTCAGGAATATCCTTGTCGAGCGATTCTATGAATTCCCCTGCTGCTGCTCTATGTTCTAATTCATCTACGTCATCGTAGCGATTTGGATATTTATAACGATCTAGATGGGATTTGAATTCGACATCGTTTCGTCTTATCCATTCTTGCTCATATTGTGATAAATCCCACTTAAGCACATGCTGCATTATTTCTAAACTCTCTTCGATAACCGTTCCATCGGCTAAGACTAATACTGGGACTGTGCCTTTTGGTGAGATTTCCATCATATGGGCTGGACGGTCACGCAATATCACCTCTCGATGCTCAACTTGGAATCCAGTTCGAACTATTGCCATACGAGCGCGCATGGCGTATGGACATCGCCTGAAGGAATACAGAATAGGTTGATTCATATCTAATCCTCTGAGTCATTATCTAATAAAGGTAAATCTTCAAATCATTCTCCATCAATTATTTTCATAGTAGAATTGTGCTCCCACTACAATTATGCAATCAGTACTTCAGTGTTAATAGTAGTAATGAGTTAGCTGTGTTCATCGCAAAATTTTCTATTATAGTGGTAGTTAGTACAACGAATGTTACCTGGTTCCATTCCTGAGGTGGAATTTGGAATATTATGTAGGGATGCAAAAAAATATCTACATCTTTTTCTCTTTTTATTCGATTTATTCGGTTCATATTTCACTCGATTATCTTTCTGAACATTATTGGATTTAATATTCGATTCTTGGATATTACCATCATCAGAAGATTTTTTCCTAATATTTAGTTGATTTAGATATTTTTCCTCTTGATATGAATAGTATAAAATACCTGAAGAAAATCCTATAACTGCACCCATAGGAACTATGGTAATTAATGAAATTAGTTGAATAAACAAGGTACTGCGTGGGACTATAATAACTAACCAAAATATAATTGCGGCAACAATACCTCTGGTAATACCTCTCCATGCTAATTCATACCTGTCGGGTAGTACACTGAGTAACGAATCGTAAATCGATAGACCTACCCATGCAGTACCTCCAATAATAGCGTTACTACCTCTATCATTACTTTCTAATACTTTTTTAGCAATAAATAAATTCGTGCCCTGACCTGGAGTTTTGATTTCAAAGGTATCAAAAAAATACTTATTTTTATGTTCTAGGCAATATCCAGTACTTCTAAATTCCCCATATTCGCAATTTTCATGAGCACACTTACGATCTCCTAATGGTGATTTTAAAAAAGTAGGTGTGAGAGTTTTTTTGATATCCTTCTTTAACCAATTTTTCAGATATATTCCATATTCATCAAGTTCCTTTTCGTTTAATTCCATCATTTCCTTTTCTGAAAGAAACTTCGGTTTCTGTTCCTGTTCCGATGATTTTACTTTCTCTTTTGAAGGAAATCTCATTTTCCAATATGAATTTTGTTTTTTCACTAATGTCTTTTCAGAACCATTCGACCAAGATTTTTTCATTTCAAATATTATTAAGATTGCAAATAATAATATGATTGAAATCGAACAGAACATACCCATGAAAGTCCTATTCCAAATTGTTAGTGCCGATATAATCGATAAAATCGCAATTACATGCAGAGTGATGGATATTGGCTTCTCCATGTTGATGTATCATCAAGTACATACTTATTTGTTTCTACGGATTGAAGGTTTAGTACAACATGAATAGTTTTATCCTTGAGACATCGATTAGTTGAAAAGTATTTGTTGTTTAGTAAATATGCGAAGTAACAAGAGGGTGATTAATGATGCTGAAATATTTAAAATATTATATTCCGGCACTAACTGGTATTTCAGCTCTCATATTCTTTTCAATGGGACAGAATTATCCGACATATTTTTGTATCATTTGGTCATTATTCCTCATTATCGGTGATCATGTATTACCTAGAGACAAGGAAATTCAAACTTTTTCATATCCAGCCATATTAAACTTTTCAATTTACATAAATTTACCAATTTTATTCTGTTTAATATTCTTGGTTGTATCTATTTTCGGTAATAATGTACCGAATTGGTATATTGAAGGAATATATTCAATGTTTAATCTTGATTTTCTCCAATTAAAAGATTCTTTTACTTCAATAGATAAAATCGCTTTAATTATTCAAACTACGTTATTCATAGGCATATTAGGTACAGTTCCAGGCCATGAGTTAACTCATAGGAAACAGAATAAATTTGATATGTTTGTGGGGAATTGGTTACTTGCGTTTTCTTGGGATTGCACCTTTGCTATCGAGCATGTTTATGGACATCATAAAGACGTGTGCTTAGATGAAGATCCTGCCTCTGCTAAAAGAGGTGAAAATATATATTTATTTATATTAGCCGCCAGTTTAAAAGAACAAATAAGCGGTTGGAAGATTGAAACTGAACGTTTAAAAAGACGAAAAATTAATTTTTTCAGTTTCCATAATGGAATGCTTGTCGGATATCTGAGAAGCCTAATTATTACTGTATCAATGTTTATTCTTGGTGGTGTAATTGGAATGTTATCTTTCCTTCTGTGTGCGTTTTTAGCAAAATCTTTCTTAGAAGCTATAAATTATATTGAACACTATGGCTTGGTGAGAGAAAAAGGAAAAGAAGTGAATATGAGACATGCTTGGAACTCTAATCATTTACTGAGCAGTATATATTTATGTAATGTGACAAGACATTCTGATCATCATAGAGCGGCAAATTTGAACTTTTGGGAGCTTGATCCATATCATGAAAATGCCCCCCTGCTACCTTATGGATATTTGTCAATGCTGTACTTAGTGTTATTTACACCATTTATATACAAAAAAATAATGGCAAAAGAATTGGTACATTGGGATGAAAATCATGCAAATGAATATGAGAGAAATTATTACAGTTTAGGATAACTGGATATACGGCATCTTCTCTATATATTCCTATTA
>CAXDMJ010000054.1:0-6486 GCA_963990035.1 uncultured Candidatus Poseidoniales archaeon
TTCAGTGCTTATATCAGGAATTATAACAGTCTCTTCGAGATTTTCATCAACAATCATATGTTTTTCAGATAAAGGTTGAGATTTAGGGTATTTATACAGAAAATAACCTCGGAAATAGAGCAGGCAAACAGGTAAAACAATCCAACTATACCCACGGAAAATATAGAAATCATCTTCACTCATAATACCTAATATTTCCGTTGTACTCAGAACAAAAAATATTAATATCCCAATTGATAGAAAATTAATAAATGGAGCGAAATGTTCTTTCTGCAAAACCATATCCATCACTCATGAATTATATTGGAATTCATTCCCCACTCAGTACAATAACGGGTCCAGGATTATCCCAATGGAACCACATTTGCCGTCCGTGTTCATCATTATTGGCTGTAAAATAGATCTTGTCGCCAATGCTGATTAACCATAATGGCCAACTGCCATTTTCACCAGGTACTGCATCAACAGCTAACTTAGTTCCCTCAGCTGTTCCGTCACTCCGGCAAATCTCGACACCGTGCACACCGTCATCACAACCGAAATACATCTCTCCTTGATGAATAATGAATAAATCCCCAGTTGTCCATCCTTCGACAAAGTAGTAACTGCTGTTGCTACCTGGGTTGATATCTTTCACCATCATTGTGCCACTAGCAGTACCGTCAGTTTTCCATAACTCCCTACCATGTTCCTCGGTTTCAGCAGTGAAATACAGAACACCGTCTAATACATGAAGCTGATGTGGTTCGCTAGAACCATTAGCGTTAATATTTTTTAACATGTAAGTGCCATCCTCTGTTTTATCGGAAATCCACAATTCACGACCATGCTGACCATCTTCAGCACTAAATGCTAGATAATTGCCAAATTTTGTCATATGTGTAGGATTACTACTATTGTTTACTCCGGGCCAGATATCCTTGACTAAAATAGTAGAGAAAGCATCTCCACTGCTGTGGTAGAGTTCTCTACCTGTATTTTCTTCTAATGCAGAGAAGTAGACTCCGTTCCCACCAGAGGTCATTTCCGTAGGGTCACTGCTATCGATTCCCGGCCAAAGATCACTTACAAGGTATAGTCCGCCGCCAATTGCACCCAAATCATAGCGATACAATTCTCTACCATAGTCTAAAGAATTGGCGCTAAACCAAACTGAATTAGCTTTCTTAATAATATCTCGAGGTTCTCCTCCTTGAAAATCAGCACAACAATATGTAGTACCATCATATATCCAAGATTCATCTTCTGGTTGAATATTTGCGAGCATGGTTGTACCGAAATTGGTTCCATCACTTATCCATAGTTCTTCTCCAGTTGGAGGGTGAGACCCAATATCACTACCCCCCTGAACGTCCAGAGCGGTGTAAACTACTCTATCGGGAATAAGTGCATTCCCTGGTATACTCACGAGATTTCTAGGACCAGGATAAGGGATAAAACCCTCATCGGATTCATATTGAGGATCCCAATTTATCCAATGTTCTCTGATAATATTTGTACCAGCCTCAGTACCGTCGCTAACGAAAACTGCGGCTGCAACCTCAGAGCCTGGATCGCCATTGAATCCGGTGAAGAAGATTTTGTTATTACCTGCAACCATTTCTGGGGTATGACAAGAGTCACTCCAGCAATGGTATATAATCGACCCACTATTATCTCCATCTCTTAGATCTTTAATCATATAAGTCCCTGCAACAGTACCATCACTTCGCCATAGTTCCCATCCATGAATGCCATCATCTCCTGAAAAATACAAATTGCCACCCATAGTAACTGAGTAGAAGGTTCCATATCCATCTGAATTGTTTTGTTTATGGGATACTGCACCGTTATTGCCTGGGCATTCGCCAATGACATATTGTACTTCGGGACCGATTAACTCACCATCTCCATCATCATAACCAATTGTGATTTCAGAACCAGGATTATCTAGTGGACAATTACTAATTTTATCACGGAAATTATATGTCAGAGAGCTCATTGTATTTTGAAGAGCTGTGACTGTAGCAGTGAGTTGATTGATTTGGTCTTGCTTAATAATAATTTCATCATTTAGAACTTCAATTAGGTCATTAGTCTCATTAATTTGTGAGGTTAGATTATTCACATGATTCTCTAAAGACAATATAGAATTTAGATTTTCACTATTATTCAGTAAATCCATTGCTTCTGATAAAGCAAATGTCAGATTATTCTTATGCCATTCTACTATTACTAACCGAGACGACATGTTTTCAAAATTTTCACTTATTTCATCCAATGATAACTGTGCTTCGATAAGAATTTGTTGAAGATTAATGTTCTCTTCTACAAGTATATCTGTTTCTACTGTTTTGTTTGCAAGTTCAGACTCCAATTCCAATATTCTTTCATCTTTCTCTGTACTTGAGTCATCACCTGCACAACCCGACATTAAAGAACATAAAAATATAAGAGTTAGGAGAACTGCAATTTTTTTCATAGTTGTCCTAGTGATGATAACTAGATAAGCAATTCTACGAATGCTCTTTAATTGTCACATTACCTTAAGAGATATAACAATATTCAACATATAGATATAGGTTAATTCCCTATTAATTTGTAATCTTCAGAAAGTGGTGTAGCACCAGTTTCCATTGAAATAATTTGACCATCTTTGAAGCGCATAAACGACAATACTGCTTCTGAGACAGAATCATTAGCGAAGTGAACGATGGAATGAGTAACTCCAACTTCATCATTCTCAAACAAGGTTCGATTATGTTCTGAAGTCGGTATATTTTCACTGTTTATGAATCCCAAAATATCGGACTTACTCATGGTCATGCCACCGACATGTGGATTGAATACACAATCATCGTGTATAATGATACCAAGTTTTTCAGTATCTCCATTTTCCCAGGCTTCGTTGTATGCATCAATTATTGACATATACAAACAAGTTGGCAGTTATTTTTAATTGAATCGGATTAATGATCTTAATTCCTTAAAAAATAATTTATTAAAAACCCAACACAAAATTGAGAATAATAAGTGTTAAATAATCATTGTTTTTAGAAGTATTATGGATAAGGAATTAATGTTATTGCCTTTGCTCGGGCAGGTCATTCTTACTTTTTGTGTCGGGTTATTAGGCCGTCTTAGGAGAGAAAAATCTGTGAAAGAAGGATTTAATTGGCGATACTTCAAAACGTTTGAGGGTGAAAAACCTCCGAGATATGTACTGCAATCCGATCAACATTTAGTAAATCTTTTTGAAGTACCTATGCTATTCTTTGCTGCTGGCATATTGGCAATTTCCTTAGATACGGTTGATCTATTTATTCTAATCTTAGCCACTCTGTACGTAATTATTAGAGTAGTACATGCTAGAATAGCTTTGACAAATAATAGACTATTATGGAGGGGTCGTGTATTCATATTATCTTGTGGAATACTTCTAATAATGTGGCTCTGGCTAGTTTACATCAATTTCTGAATTAATCCACATTTTTAGTTTGAGCTATGATTTCGGAAGGTGCAAGACGGTGTGCCTCGAATGAATTTATTTTTTCAGTACTTGGATACCCTAGGCATATCCCACAAAGTAAGGAGTATTGTTTATCAATATCAAATTCCTTACGAACTGCATCCTCCCAGATTGCTACTGCTCCTTGTGGACAAGTCCCCAGTCCTTTAGAATGAGCTGAGAGAATTAAATTCTGCATGAAAAGTCCAGCATCTGAGGCTGCAAATTTCCCCAACGATTTATGTGTGAATATAAACAATTCAACTGGTGCTCCGAAGAAATCGTAGTTTCGAGCCCATGCTTCGTCTCGTGCAGGCTTATCATTTCTATCAATTCCCATAAATGAATAAAATTCTTTACCTTGCTTCTTTGACCTAGGCAAGAGATCTTTTGGATGAGATTTTGCCACCAACCAGTTACTAGTTGGAAGACCACGACGTCGTAATATAGCCTTGATTTTACCAAAAATACCGCCGCCACGGAAATCTTTTATTGCATTCCATCGAGAAAGAAAATCTTCAGATAGACGATCCCTTACATCTCCTTTTGCAATTGCAACGAGAATAGGTCTTGTATTACTCCAACTGGGAGATGTAAGACCATCTGCAATAATTTCTTCTATCATTTCATCAGAAATTGGAGTAGAAAGAAAATCTCTAGTAGTGTGACGTGAAGCTACAAAAGAACTAAAATTATCCGAATCAAAATTCTTCATTACTAAGTCATCCTTATGTTGCGCGAGTAATTACACAAATAAATTGCTGTATTGACTATTCATCCTTTCTGATACTCGAACCAAGATAGAAACCAAGAGTATTGACTGCAATATCTGATATTTTATTTCCCCAAGACTCTACAGCAAATTCAAATGGAAGTACTAGTTCAAGTAATTCCCAGCCGACAGAAAGAAAAATAAAAAGATACCAGTTAGTAAAAACAAATCTGCCTAAAAATGACCATTGGATAAAGTGACCCAAAGACCAAAGATTAACGATACTCATTCGATATCATGTCCAACATGACCCATACTTTCACCCCAGCAATTATCTTCAGGGTCTTCGATAGCTCCTTCTTCGGCTAAACATGGGTGATGATTGGTGAATACATCCTCGTGAGTGAGCCAGGGTCTCACTATCCAAGCATGAGCCATCCAGAACTCATGTAAGGCGACATTTTGTCCATCTCTATCTGAGCACGCATCTTCATCAATATTCTCTCCCATAACGAGCATTACATCTACTTGAAAGCAAAGCGAATCATGCCTATGCCACCAATCGTTTTCACCAGTAAAACCAGCAGGTGGAGAATCAGATGGTGCCTGCACATACCAAGCGAAACCAACTAACTCAGATTCTTGTTCTTCGCCTGAATACATTAGAAACTCTGGTTTGGAGTGATCGAAATCAGTGTCTAATGATGTTCCAATAAACTCGGGGGCTAAAAAATCAAATTGATCATCAGACATATTGAAATCTCCAAGACGAGCATGATGTGTCCCCATACCTTCTGTGTAGCCAACTAGCATATGGAATCCTGCATTTTCAGCATCACCTAATGTAGGCCATTGAGATGCCCACTCAATTGCATCTTGAAATTCTCCAGTAAGTGTTTCACAATCGGCATTCGATAATGCCCCTTTCTCCATACCATCATAGGCAGAATCAACATGATGGCCACCAATTCCGGTAGAGTTACACCACCAAGGGGTAGTCTCGGGAATATAGCCACTCAGTGGGCAGTCTAATTCTCCATCTCCGTCTAAGTCACCACAAAAATCAACATCTAATAGATTTAATTCTGATTCATCATCAATGTAAGTATTCTCAGAAACCTCATCCGAAATACATCCTGACAGAGGCCCCAAAAATAATATTAGAACCATAGAAATGCAAACTGTCTTCATAATCTGAGGATTAGAAACAACTATTTGGATATTACTACACTAAGATTAGAATCTAAATTAATACAAATATATCATTTATTCAGGCGTGGGAATAGAACAGGAGTTTTTTCTCTATATTCCATATAATCAGGATCTTCTCCCCACTTTTCCATAGCCCTTTTATCGAGTATTGGGACACCACTAATTTTTGTTAGAAGCAAATAAATGAATATTGGTGATATCCAAGCAATTCTCTCAAATCCTGTAAAGCAAGAAATACCAAAGACTGCAATTCCTGTCCATAGTAGTATTTCACCAAGATAATTTGGATGACGCGAGATAGACCATAAACCATTATCTATCCATTTTCCACGATTTTCCACATCAGAATTGAAAACTGTTTTTTGGTTATCGGCAATTACCTCAATGCTGAAACCAAGAATCCAAACTAATAATCCAATAACATCCCAAATTCCTAATGGGGGGGCAGAACCAGCTTTGGTGTTGATTACAATAACCACAATCATAGTTAGGAATACCCACAGACCTTGGAGAGTCCACGGTACTAGGAATCTGATTGATGATGTTTTCAATTCATCAAATCGTCCATCTTTACCTGCTCGATGAATACGAAGATAAAGAAAACTGGAGAGACGTAAAGCCCAGATGATAACAAGTAAACTGATTATTAATTCTCTTAAACTAGGTGATTCTGATTGTGAACCAGCCCATAGACTGAATCCAACTACTGAGAGATAAGTTAACCCCCCTGTTAAATCATAAAAGCGTTCAGTTTTTTTGATAGATGCGGGAATCCAGGAAATCCACTGAATACCTATTGAAATAACTGCACAATATAATACAGCAGAATTACCATAGATCTCTACAGAATTGTTTCCAACTGCGCAAACTATTAAACCGACAATAACAAGAACAGTTAATACAACTATTAGAGTCAAACGAAGATCTTTTGATGTAGAATCCATGACTTATCGTGTACGGGGAACACATATGATATATCCGTTACTCCCATAGTCCTAAAACAGACAACATAATTATGAATAATAGGAATATATAGAGAAGATGCCGTATATCCAGTTATCCTAAACTGTAATAA
>CAXDMJ010000055.1:0-6303 GCA_963990035.1 uncultured Candidatus Poseidoniales archaeon
CTAAAAGTCGTCCATAAATAGGTAAAAGAGGGAATGGTGACCATTCCTTCACATCACCATTTTTTAGATCATATTTAGATTGATGAAGTGGGCATGTTATACAATCATCCTTCACTTTACCACCATAAGCCAAAGGCCACGCCATGTGCCTACAAAGAGCGTCAGTTGCAAAAACTTGGGAATCTTCTCGAACTACCATAATACTTCGGAGACCTATCCGGCGCATCTTTTTCTGTCCATCTTTAAGCTTACTAATTTTGATTATAGGGTGCCACGAATTATCTTCTAGGTGTGAATTCATAGTAATTCATGACATATCAATGCATTTGAATGTCTGTAATTAAAAAACATCTATTCGAATTATTTGAGGTTTGTTAATCCGCCATCAACTGGTATGACATCTCCGGTCATCCAATCCGGTGCATCTTTAATCAGCCATTCTGCAACAGAAGCAATATCATCAGCATTTCCAATACTACCAACTGGATGCATATTTTCACTAATTGTTCGACTTTGTTCATTAGCTAATAAGTGAGCAGAGAGGGGGGTGTCTACTAAACCAGGTGAAATGACATTGATCCGAATGCCACGCTTAGCGTAATCTGCTGCTGCAGCACGAGCTAACCCCTCAACACCTGCTTTTGCTGCAGATATTGCGGCGTGATTGGGCATACCTAGTGATGCTGCTGCTGATGAGAAAAGTACTATTCTCCCACCATTCCCCCTCATCATTATTTTTGCAGTTGCACGAATAACGTTGAAAGAGGTGAAAAGATTCTGAGTTATAGTATCTGAAAATTGCTCAGGACTAGTCGCATGTAGTGGGCGAAGAAAAATTGAACCTACACAATTTACTACAGCGTCTAATGAACCATAAGTCTTACTAATTTCGACAGCCTTTGATTGAACTTGATCTGCATCTGTTGCATCTAAAACAATTGCTTCAATAGAACCATGATTTGAAATTTCATTCATTTTCTCAATATTTCTGGCACTAATAATGACTTTCCATCCATTATTAGACATACGTTTAGCAATATGCGATCCTATTCCGCCAGAGCCACCTATAATCCATACTACTTTTTGTTCTGAGTTTAACATATTTACACCTTTAATTGATTTATTTTATTATCCAAATTGAGACCAGTTCTAAATTCTTCCAAGTAAGGCCCCATTGATTCGATTAATTTGACATTAGGATGTGTTCTAAGAACTAAACCATCTAGATACATCAAAGCCCGGATAATCGGAAAGGCTTCTTCACCGAAATCTGCTCCTGCTTTTTCGACAGCAGCCTGTACGGTCTGCATCATTATTCGTGTCAAACTTTTTTCACCTACAGTCTGATTCTCAAAATCTTCATAAATCTCATTCATTTTTTTATAATATGAATCGAGGTTTTTAGAATTTAAAGGAGAATCTGAGAGCCCTAGTAATGAATCAAAAGCCTCCTGGAAATTATTAGCAGATAATTGTTCAAAGAATTGAAATAGTGACAAGTTAACTTTGGAAGGAGCATGGCAAATTGCTCCATTATCGATAAATACAAACTTATCATCATTATCAATGATACAGTTACCAGGATGTAAGTCCCCATGGAATGTACCGATTCCAAAAAGAAAAGCCCCGTGTATCCTGAATAATTGTAGTAATGTATCCCAACTAAGTGATTTTTCTTCGATACCTTCTTCGAGAGATTTCCCCTCAATAAATTCAGAAACTAGGACGTCTTGATTCGATAATTCAGGCCAATATTTTGGGAACCTTAACCTCTCCATTGAGAAATTTTGAGAAATTTTATTTTTTATTTCCTCTAATTCTTGAGCACCTTTAATCTCATTGCGTAAATCTAATTCTCTAGTAGTATAATCTGCAACGTGATTCAATAATGCGACTGGATTACCTACTCTTCGAAGTTTTCTATTAAAAAATAAGAATATACTGAGCCATCTTCGCATTCGCTCTACATCTCTTCGAAATTCTTTTGAGTTCTGACTTTTGATGATTTTTACAACCACTTCTTCGCCCGTCTTTAATTTTGCTCGATGTACTTGGCCTACGGATGCAGCGGCTAATGGTGTTCTCTCGATTTTTTCAAAGGCATCAAAAAAACCTACAGGAGCGCGCAACTCTAAGTTAGCAAATACATCTTCAGACGGTATACTTGCTGCATGTTGGTAAAGCTGTTGAAGCTGCCTACATTTCTCAACGCCAATTAAATCAGATCTAAGAGCAAAGATTTGCGCTAGTTTAACTGAAAGTAAACCTTGTTCTTGAATCCAAACTAAATCTGCGGGTTTCTTTTTCAAGATTTCCCGCATAAAAAATAAGAATGTCAGTAACCTCACAGCCTGTTCTAAACATTAACTCATATAATGGGTCGTATAAAACCACAAATAAAAAAACTCATTGATTAAAAAATATAATCAAAGAGTGAGATTGATTTATAAATCCATTATTATTTCATATCGACTATGAAAACTAGAATCTTCATCGCCTAATATTCGATTGATTTGAATACTATCTCGACCTTGGTATCTAGACATTATTGCACCTTCAATAATACCATCATCTAAAGCCCACAATGGAAGTTTATCTGCAGAATTTTTCTGTTCTAATTTAACTTCAATATGGAACACTGGGTCGATATCATAACTTAATTGTCCTAACCCAGAATGTTCCCACCAATCCATTATTTCGTTGAGATATTCAACATCACCTTTGATTTCTTTCATCGAAAATGTTAATTCTTCCCCAATTCTAATACCAACTTGCCTCAGTAACGTTTCAATATCTATCCCAAAGGCAGCGAGACTTTGTACACCACCTGTTTCTAATTTTTTTCTGGCTTGATTAATTTCTGTCCCTGCAGACAAAATAGATACTGGATCAAAGGGTGTATCTTCAGTAGGTAAATCATGATTAACATCGAGTATTTCGCTTATACGTTCTAAAAATGAACCACTTTCAAAGGTAAGTTTTAGAGGATCAACTATTCTATTTTCTGTAAATCTTTTAGAGGCAGAATCAAGAAGTATCCCTTCTGTCCATATTGATTCAACTAGGTTTGCCCAAGAACTTGAAAAATCCGGAGATTCAATAACTAAGGCAGCATCTTCTTTTCCTCGACCAACTGGATTTTCTTCCATATTGAGATACTGAATCGTTTCTAAATTATCCATTAGTGCACCCTGAGCTTCTAAATTATCAGTATGTCGAACTTCGATTCTATCATCTAAATCATTATAAAAACGCAATGTTCGACGATCTAATTGCCCTATTACTCGAATATTTATTCCTCTATTTGCAGCGTTATTAAGTGCAGTGATTGCAGGACTTCGACAAAGATGTAAAATACCAAATTTACCTAATAATAAAATTAGATTATTTTGAGAATCATCAGCCATTTTCTCTATTCTTTTCATAATATGAGTTCGTTCTTTCAACACTGCAAATTTTGGATTGAGGTGTGTATTTTCTTCCTCTTTATCGCTAAATTTTAAAGAATTAGGATTCTCTTTGACCTCTTCAAATGCCTGTTCTATTCTCTGAAGTTGTAATTTCCTAATACCAATTAGATGTTCTACTGCTTCTCCTATAGGGGGGCAGGAGAATCTCATAGGCCTATCAGCAGTTGTCTTTACTAATCCAATTGCTTGTAATTTTTCTAACGAATTATATGCATCAAGGCGAGTAGTTTCTAACTCCTTGGCTAATTCACTGGCTTTCAGATTAGATTTAGATGAAAGTACAATTACAGCTTTTATCTCCCTATCATTAAGTCCTGAATCACTGAGTATAGTTTCCCAACTCATTTCAAATCTCCCCTTTCTGTAACGTCACTCATAGCTGCAAGAATTTTAGCTACATGATTACGAGGTCGGAATAGCCAATCATATACATAATGAATTTCTCTATCTGGACCGACAACAAAAGAAGATTTAGCAGGGAATTGCCCGAGGTACATTGGAACTCCAAATAGATCTGCAACTTTCCTTTCAGGATCCGACAATAAAGGAAAGGGTAACCCTAATTCATCTTTGAATTCTCTATGATCTGAAGTAGAATCTTGGCTTATACCAATTACTTCAACTGGTGGAGTTAAAGATCGGAATAAGTCATATTGTTCTTTGAAACTTAAACATCCTCTCTTACAAGTTGGTGAACCATCTTTAGCATAAAAAAATACGACTTTCCAACTTCCATCAAGATCGGAGAATTGAAACTCTTTTTCATTACTATCCAGCAGTGTAAAATCAGGCGCTAGGTCTCCTACTCTATTACTCATGTACTATCCTCCGAAGGTTGGCTCAAATACTTACTCAATATCAAGAAGATGCCCCATTCGCTCTATTTTAGTATTAAGGTAGTTTCTATTTGATGCACAAATACCACTGATATGTGTTACTCGATCTGATACTGTAATCCCATTATTTCTTAGACCTTCTACTTTTAATGGATTATTAGTCATCAATCTTACTTTCGTAACACCCATCTTTTTCAACATTTTAGCCGCAATTTTGTAATCACGGGCGTCAGCAGGAAAACCAAGGGCGAGATTCGCATCCAATGTATCATAACCTAAATCTTGTAAAGCATATGCTTGAATTTTAGCTTCAAGTCCAATACCTCTTCCCTCTTGTCTAAGGTAAATTATTGCACCAGCTCCCTCTTGTTGGATTAACTCCATTGATTTCTTAAGTTGAGGGCCACAATCACATTTGAGTGAACCAAAAGCATCTCCAGTGAGACATTCAGAATGAATCCTAACAAGTGGGTTATCGGA
This sequence comes from uncultured Candidatus Poseidoniales archaeon, assembly GCA_963990035.1. Classification (GTDB taxonomy): domain Archaea; phylum Thermoplasmatota; class Poseidoniia; order Poseidoniales; family Thalassarchaeaceae; genus MGIIb-O2. Next base: position 4,787 of record CAXDMJ010000055.1, read on the forward strand.
ATCAGAGAATCCTTCGACATAGAGTAACGAGTGTTCAAATCCTTGTTCATCTGTTGTTACTGAAATTCGGAAGTTACCACTCTCGGTAGGGAGATGAGCATCCGAATCAATATCTCTAGGGTTCAACGGCTTTCTAGACTGTATAGTCATAGGCACGCCTTGCCTTATTTACTTATGAATGACTGTTTGTTTTAAGCACTTAATTCAAGTAATTATTGTTAATTATAATTAAACTTAATTTCAGTAAGAAAACACTTGGTTATATGCTAGTTGTATAGTGAAAGACTATGATGGACGGGTTTTTTGCATCAAGTAATCTTTCTGATTCTCGTATTCGTACAATGAATGAACATGATATAAATCCTAATGGGAAGTTCATTTTGTATTGGATGACATCGTGTAGAAGATTCAACTATAATGCTTCATTACAACATGCTATATCTCTATCAAAGGCTATCAGTAAACCTATTTTAGTAGTAGAAGCTATATCTGTAACGCATAAATTTTCTAATGATAGGTTTCTTTCTTTCATGGTTCAAGGTATGATGAATAACATTAGAGATTACAACGATAATGGTCTGACTTATTTACCCTGGGTAGAGATTAGAGATAAACCTGGGAGTAGAATGTTATATTCTCTGTCTAAATATTCAAGTTGCGTTATTTTAGATGATTTCCCTACTTACACACCTAGTAAAATTCTTAATGCAGCGGCAAGAACTCTCAAAGTACGTGTTGATGCCGTAGATTCCAATGGAATACTTCCGATGAAATGGGCTGAAAAAGAATTTACAACAGCGTATTCTTTTAGAAGAAATATGCAAAAGAATTTATTGGATGCATTACAAACTATACCAGATAAAAATCCAATGATTGATTCAAATGAAAATTTGACGGTGAGTCCTGATATCATGAAATTAATTGAGAAAGAAATTGGGTTTAAATCAACTCCTCTAGAATGGCTTTGGAGAGTGGCAGAAGGAGGAGAAGTAGGGAATAATGCAATGGCTGAATTCCCGATCGATCATAGTGTCCCAGTAGTTCAAGAAACGTCTGGAGGAATTGATCAAGCAAGGATTCGCCTACAAAAATTCTTGAATTATAAGCTTAAAAAATATGATACAGACAGAAATAATCCAGATCAGCCAGCAGTAAGTGGCCTTTCCCCTTGGTTACATTTTGGTCATATATCATCATTTGAAATAATTGAAAATGTCTTTCATCGAGAAAATTGGAGCCCTGATTCGCTGAATCATGAAGACACAGGTAAAGGTACAAGAAGCGGATGGTGGGGTACTTCTGAAGCTGCCTCATCATTTTTAGATCAAATTATAACATGGAGAGAATTAGGATTTAATTTTGCCTATAATAGACCAGATTATGCATCTATTGAGACAATTCCAAATTGGGCAAAGATATCGATGTCAGAACATCTAAAAGATGATCGATTAATATATACTCTTGATGAATTAGAACAAGCAGAGACTCATGATGAGATATGGAATGCAGCTCAAAGA
>CAXDMJ010000056.1:0-6297 GCA_963990035.1 uncultured Candidatus Poseidoniales archaeon
TATCTGGGCAGATATTATCTAAATCATCGCCATTATAATCGACTGTGCTCGAAAAATAATTCATATGCATAACCTGACTTCTCGCTTCCGCACTGCCATTTTTGTAAAGTAAAGGGTGTAGAGCAGTTGTTCCAGATATTGGAACGATTGTTTTGAGATATTCGCTACCTAAGGCAGCGGCTTCCCATTGAGTTGCCCCCTCATATGATTTGCCATAAAGCCCTACATTACCATTAGACCAATTTTGACTTCCGAGCCATTCTACTGCACTATGGATCCCCAATCCCTCTCCCGCACCTCGATAGTCAAAACAACCCGTTGAGAGTTCTGTTCCAAAAACTGATACTTGCGCGAAAGCATAACCATGGGGCACGAAATTTTCGAAAATGAATTCACCTCTACCTGCGCTAACAACATTTGTCGGTGGTGACTCATCCCCCTGAGAACCATATGAGAAATAGGGGCTAATGATGGCTATAACTGGCACTTCTTCACCTTCAAGAGTGTTACTTGGTAGCCAATATGAAAGATGGACAGAAGACATTGCGGGCCCGGTTTCCCAAATATCAGAAGTATCAACATCAACATCTATTTCCTTGACATCTAGTGCATAATAAGGCCCGGTTTCTAAAGTATAGGAGAATGTATGGTTATCTTTCCATTCTAGTGTATGTCGGTCTAGGATAGAAACATAAGGAGTTTCTTCCTCCATAGAAGATGTTTTTTCATTAGAAGAAAATAGACATCCTGAAAGGCTTACTGATACAATAATCATTGCCAAAGAAAGTGCACATAAGCGCCTTTGCATAGTTAGCCGAGAAGGTTCGAATATTGTAACCTATGTTTTGAAAAAGGTCGCTCTCCCCGCTAGGTTATGAATGAAAACAAGGTTCACGATGATCGCTGGATCATTCTTGGAATCATGAGTTTGAGTTTAGTAATCGTGATGCTAAATAATGTAACATTAAATGTTGCATTGCCTGAAATGTCTAAAGATTTACGAGCAGATAATAGCGATTTGCAATGGATTGTTGACTCCTATGCACTTATTTTTGGTGGGTCTCTACTGGTTATGGGAGCTTTAGGCGATCGTTTTGGTAGGAAAAAGGCTCTACAATTAGGATTAGTGCTCCTTGGTTCGGCTTCATCGGCTGCAGCATTTTATGCGGATTCATCAGCTGATGTGATTATGGCTAGGGCTGCAATGGGGTTTGGAGCAGCACTAGTTATGCCTGCAACTCTTTCAATTGTAATTGTTGTTTTCCCTAGAGAAGAAAGAGGGAAAGCAATTGGTATTTGGACGATGATGGCAGGCATAGGGGCACCAATTGGATTACTTGTAGGGGGTTGGGCTGTGGAAAATTATGACTGGCAAATGGTTTTTTTAATTAATATTCCAATTATATTGCTAGCACTAATTCTTGGATTAATTTTTGTACCTAATTCAAGAGATAGTAAGAACACTCCTTTGGATCCTTTCGGTGCTATTCTATCGGTTGCTGCTCTAGGGACGATTCTTTATGCGATAATTGAGGCCCCCACATTAGGTTGGACTAGTGCTGAAATGTTGATTATTAGCGGGCTAGGCGTTGTTCTGACTTATGCATTTATTCAGTGGGAAAAGAAAACTGAATATCCTATGCTGCCAATTAATTTCTTCAAATTTAATGGCTTTACTTTAGGGCTAGTTGCAATAATGCTGGCTTCTTTCGTAATGTTTTCTTTTATGTTTACACAAATGTTACATTTTCAACTAGTTAGAGGACACACTGCATTAGAAGCCGCAGTGAGATTCTTGCCATTGCCTATGGGGTTAATACCTGCAGCAGTAAATAGCGACAAGTTGGTGGCTAAATTTGGGAGTAATAATATCATTTCCACGGGTCTTTTTTTAATGACTGCTGCCATGGTTATATTCACTACTGTAGAAATAGATTCAGATTATATTCGTCTTGCCTGTATTTTCACATTACTTGGTTTTGGAATGGGGTTAACGTTGGCCCCTGCTACCACTGTCGTGATGGATTCTATCCCTTCGGATAAAGCAGGAGTAGGTAGTGCCACGAACGATGCTAGTAGAGAAGTTGGAGGTGCTCTGGGGATTGCAATAGGAGGAAGTGTACTAAACGAGTACTATCAAAGAAATATGATTGTTCCCGATGGTTTGGAATTAGGCAATATTCCACTAGAGTCTTTCCCAGCAGCGATGCAAATTGGAAGTGATTTATTATCAGAAGGCAACCTACTAGGTTTGGCACTAATAGAAAATGCCCAATATGCATTCATGGAAGGAATGATTGCTTCGGCGACTGTTATGGGAATTATAGCTATCATAAATGCAATATTAGTTAAGTTATACATGCCTAAAAGAATTATTAATAATTCAATAGATAACGAATTATTACCCTAGGCGCCTTTTAAGTTCAGAAATTAATTGTCTTGGGATGGGACTTTCTACTTTCATGTGCTCACCATTGGGATGTTCGAAAGCGAGTGAAGAAGCATGTAAACAGAGTCTGTTAACACTTGCTTTGCCAAATCCATGCCTTGTATCACCAATTACGGGGCAACCTAGATTTTTCATATGTAAACGAATTTGAGCTCGCCTGCCTGTATCGATTTTTATTCGAATGAGGCTATGTTCTGGACCTTTTTTCTCCACCCACCAATTAGTAATTGCAGATTTCCCTGCACGGCGACCTTCAGGTACAAGCCTCATTCTCTTATCTTTCATTTCTTGAATTCTCCCTGTTTCTATGCCTGATTCAGTAGGAGGTTGTTGGTGAACTACTGCATGATATATACGTTCGATTGATCGATCTTTGAATTGTTCTTGAAGCATATCTCGAATCTCTGTGGATCGTGCTAATATAAGGCAGCCGGATGTTTCTCGATCTAACCTATGTACAAGATGTACACGTGTTTTCCCATTTTCCCACGCCCAAGCAAATACTCGATCGAACATAGTATCGGCTTCCCCACGATCTGTAGCTACAGATAGAAGTCCTGCTGGTTTATTTACAACAATTATCGACTTATCGGAGTACAAGACTTCAGGTTCAGGGATTGTTGATTTATACTTACCAACTGTTTCATCTCCATCGGACTTTGAAAGTACAGTAACAGTAACGCCGGAAGTAATTTTTGCATTAGCCCTGGTTATCTTTTCTCCATCAGCCCTTACACGTCCGTGATCTACCATTCTACGTAATGAATTCTTTTTTGCATCTGGGTGTAAAATTGATAAAATCTCAATTAATGTGGCCTCTTTCTGTACCTTGATATTGGGGTCGGCCATGATGATGGCATAGGGTCCCTGCATTCAACTTTGCTTGCTGCACTAAGGCTTCTTACCAAGCATTACTAGAGTCCCTACAAATCCTTCTTTCTTCCCCACTCGATGCATCTCTACATCAATAAATCCTGCATCAAACATCCCTTGGCACCATTCTTTTTCACTAAGTGTGGACATATGTACATTCAATGAGGATGGCCAATCTAAACTGTCTTTATTCTCCTTATAATGATCTATTCCGGCAATTAAAATACCATCTGAATGTATCCATTCGTCAAAGAAAATTTGTAACATATCTAAAGGGTCTCGCAAGTAATAAAGAAATTCCATAGAATGGATTAAATCAAATTTCTCTGAAGGCTTCCAAGTAGGGAGATTTGCTAAATAAAAGTCACCATTACCCTTTAATTTAGCTTTTGCGATCATCTCTTTTGATCCATCGACACCAACAACTTTTCCACATTCTTCAAGAGATTCTAATTTACGACATACCCAACCATTCCCGCAACCAACATCTATAGCCGAGAATGGAGTTTTTACCTTACTAATTGCAAGATTTAGCATTTCAGAAACTGATTCAGCATGGCCACTTTCCATCCCTTCATCTCTATCCCTAAGAGCCCACTCAGAGAATACATCTGTTGCTTCACGGGTCGCCATATATGCAATGGAAGCATGACTATTGCAAGAAGATGTTTATTTCAATTATCAAAATTTTGTTTAACATAGTTTACTGCATTACGAAAAATTTTCATTCCCTCTCCTTCGCCATGTTCGACATTTTCTCTAGTCCAAGTCGCTCCTAACCAAGTAGAGTGATTGGCTTCGGGATGAGGCATTAATCCAAAGACTAAACCCGAGGGATCACAAACACCTGCAATATTCCGCCAACTTTGATTTGGAGAGATAGGATAGGGTAATACCTCATCACTAGATGAAGGATATTTGGTAGATGGATCGACATATCTAACCACTAACTGCCCAACTTTATCCCAATCATCAAGTAATTTTTTATCAGCAGTAACGAACTTTCCTTCACCATGCCGAACAGGAACTCTGATTCTGGTCATATCTTTTGTCCATATACAATGGCTCTTTGAATCGAACTCTAAAGTTGCCCATCTATTCTCATAATGGCCTGAATCATTCAGAGCAAGAGATGCTGTTTGAGTTAGGCTGACTCCTTCATCACCCGGTAAAAGTCCCATTTTAACCAATACTTGAAAGCCATTACATATTCCAATTACAGGTTTACCTGCTTTAACAAAACTCCTCACTTGTTCCCTTAAACCAAAACGAAGGCGATTGCCCATTAAACGACCACTTCCTAAATGATCACCAAAAGAAAAACCCCCAGGTACTGCCATTATATGATAATCTTCAAGATTTATCTCTCCACTAACTAATCTGTTAACATGCACTCTATCCGACTTAGCTCCGGCCATATCGAATACGGCCATAGTCTCTGTCTCACAGTTAATTCCGAATCCTGAAAGAACTGCTACCTTAGGCTGCATCAATTACCGCCTCCATTTAATGTCCCTTTCCAAGAATCACGTAAATTACTCATAGATGCGGAGAGCACTACTTGGCCAGCGTCTCTGAAAGTTATGCTGTCACCGGAATCAACAACCCCTAACAAATTACATTCATGATCTTTCATTGATTGTTCAAATTCTTGAGAGTTGTTAGGACTTACACTCACTAAAATTCTACCAAGACTTTCGCCGAATAACGCGCCCCAAATATCTAAATTGTCGACAGAGGAGTAAATTTGCGATATTTCTATACTTGCGCCTGAATCACAACCAAAGCAACATTCTGCAACAGCGGCTGCGAGCCCCGCATCACTGCAATCATGAGCACTTGCAACTAATCTTTTCGACATTGCAGCAGTCAGGCTCCGATATAACGATAGATTCCTTGTTGTGTCTATTTGTGGAACTTTTCCTCCAATACCACTTACACCATTTGTTTCGTCTCGAAACATAAATGCTAATTCACTTGCACCCAATTCTTGATGAGTCTCTCCGACTAAATATATCAGGTCACCTACTTCTTTGAAATCGCTAGAGACTGCTTTTCTCACATCTTTGTGATTACCTATCAAGCTGAATAAAAGAGTAGGTGGAACGCTTATCTTTTCACCATCTAATGTCGCATCATTTTTCATCGAGTCTTTTCCACTAATACATGGTAGATTGTATGCTCTACAAACTTCGTCTAATGCTCTATTCGCTCGTACTAATTGTGCTAATTTATATCTTCCATCGGGAGTTTTTGCTGACTCAACGGGATCGGGCCAGCAAAAGTTGTCGAGACCAGCAATTAAGTCTAAGTCTACACCTACACAAACAGCATTTCGTAATGCTTCATCAATACTTGCTGCTGCCATAGCATAGGCATCAATATCTGAATATCTCGGAACTATTCCATTTGATATTACGGCGCCTTGAGTTTTGCCTTGCATCGGAGCTATTACAGCTGCATCCCCAGGAGCATCATGATTTACTCCACAAAATGGCTTGATTACTGACTGCGCTATTACTTCATGATCATATGAACGAACCCACCATTCTTTACTCGCAACATTGGGCCTAGCCATTAATCGCGAAAGAATCTGCCCCATCTCTACTGAATTGGCTTTAGGGAATATTATCGGTTCATTTTGAGGAGGTTTCCATTCCGATTCTAGCTGCAATTGCGGACATCCATCATGCAGGAAAGAAATCGGGAGATGTGCCACCGTTTCATCACCAAAACGAACTACAAAAGCTCCTGAATCTGTAAATTCTCCTACTGCAGTAGCCTCTACTTCATGTAAATCGGCTAATTTTTCAAACTCTTCACAATCTTCGGGATTAACCCCTAGAGTCATTCTTTCTTGGGACTCTGAGACTAAAATTTCCCATTTACTTAATCCCGGTTGTTTCAACGGTACTGCCGCAAGATCTAGATCTGCACCACCGGTTAATTCGGCTAATTCGCCTACGCTACTAGAT
>CAXDMJ010000057.1:0-6241 GCA_963990035.1 uncultured Candidatus Poseidoniales archaeon
GCATACATTTCAGGGCCTGGTTTTGCAGTATATTGTGCAACTAAGGCATATGTGTTATCTTACTCCAGAGCCTTACACAAGGAACTCAATAGTAAGGGAGTTACAGTTACTGCACTTTGTCCAGGTTATGTTACAACAGGGTTTCAAGAGGTTGCCGGAATGAAACTCAGTAAAATGGAAAAATTGACTGCAGTTCCTGCGAATAAAGTTGCTGAAATAGCAATTAAATCAATGCGTAAAGGGAGAAGAGAAGTTATGCCTGGAATAATCAATAAACCATTACCTCTGATAACAAGAATTACTCCTATGTGGTTACAACTAATAATAGTCAATCAAGTTTTAAAATGATTTATTTCTGACATTTAGGACAATAAAAGGTTGAACGCCCTGACTGAACTATTCTCAAAATTATTCCCTTACAAGATTCATTAACACATCTTTCACCTTCACGATTGAATACCCTAAATTGTTGAGCGAAGTACCCTAGGTCAGAATCTCCAGATACACCTCTGAAATCTGAGATAGTTGAACCACCAACCATTATTGCTTCTGCGATAACCTGATTCGTATGCTCAAAAATGCGCTGGACTTTGATACTTGCTCTCTTGTTCTTACTGGCAATCTCTGCTGCTGTTTTTAAGGGTGATATTTTACATCTAAAAAGAATCTCACTAACATATATATTTCCAAGACCTGAAACTATTTTTTGATCTAATAATGCACTTTTTATTGGAGAACGCTTGCCCTGAAGATTCGAATTTAAAATTTCAATAGTGAATTCTTTAGTAAGAGGTTCTGGACCAAGGCTGGCAAGCCATTTCTGCTTGGATTCTTCAGAGGTAGGGAAAGTATCCATGAATCCAAATCTTCTATGATCTGTGTATGTAGCAGTCTTAGCCCCATCATCAAATTCAAAGTATACATGATCATGTTTCCCAGAACCATCCCCTCCTATAGTCCAGACTCCTGTCATTCCAAGATGACTCATCCAAGTTTGATCATTTGAAAGACGGAATAAAAGATATTTTGATCTTCTATCAATTTTCTCAATTTTTGCACCTGTTAATATTTTTTCAAAATCTTCAGGAAAGGGGAATCGAAGATTGGGACGTCGTAAATCAACAAAGCTAATTGTTGAACCTAGTAAATGTGGAACTAGCCCTCTACGGACGGTTTCAACCTCTGGCATTTCAGGCACGTCCATACCATGAGCTGCAAATACATTATATTGACTGAAGAGATATGTCAAAGAGGATTATAGTGAAATAATTAAAAAGTCACTATCTTCAACATAGTAATATGAGTACTGACGATAAGGAAGAGATACCTTGGTCGAACACGGCTGGTGAGGCTGATATACCTTGGAGTAATACAGAAGAAAATGCAAATAAAAGTATGCCTATGATGGCAGGAAAAGCCAACAGTACACCACCTATAACGGTTGGACAATACACTACGACAAATGCCACTCTAGCAATCATTTTTTCATCTATTGGAGCAGTATTGCTAGTTGGTTCTGGTGGAGGAGGGATTTTTTGTGCTATTCCCGGAATTATTTTGGCGAATGGAGCATTAGTAATCACAAATAGTCAACCCGGACATCCTGATGCAAGTATGGCAAAAGCCGCACAGATCATAGGTTGGATAGTAACTGGTTTGACCGTTCTGTTTATCCTAGTAATAGTATTAGGAATTGCAGCAATTGGTGGTTTAGGATTGATGTTGGAAAATTAATTACTATCTTTTCGAATAACAAATACTCGATGCTGCCCTTCGAAATAAGAGATGTCTATATTTTCTAATAAAGTTATTTTTTTATTAGATTCTATTAAATGCTTAGCAATCTTAAATCTAGAGTCATCACCACCTTCTATCCATCTCTCGCTAGCAGCCTTAAGTGATAGTAATCCAATTCCTCCAACCTTAAGGAATACATCAGAAATTTTCAGGAATGATTCTGTTTGATCCGCAACACTAATATCTTGATGAATCCAATCAACTTTACTCCTAAGGTATGGAGCGATTACTAAGGGGTTTCGAGCATCACCTAAAACAGGAATTAAACCAGGTCTTAACTCAGATAAGTTACTCAAATCTCTCATCATTCTTGGAGCTATTTCTACTGCTATAATTTGGCCATTATGATGATTTCCCGAACCACAAACATGATCATGAATATGACTAACTGTAGTTCCTGAAGAAGCACCAAGATAGAGGCAAGTAGAACCAACTTCAGGAATCATTATACTAGTTTCTTCCCTACTTTTTAGTAAACTAGCAGCAACTTTAGATTTAGTAGGGTCCCAATGCCTCCATTCAACCTTACTATCTTTTTTTCTCTTTTCTCCTCTAACTGAAATACCTTTCACTGCATTTCGTGTCCAAAGAGACCGACCCTCTTTACGAATACCCCATGCTAATTGTATAGGTTTTCTTCGAGCCATAAATTCATCTCCTCTTAGGAGGTTTAGGGAATTTATTTTTTATTGCTTCTGCTTCTTTATGTATTTTTGAAATATCTTCTTTGGTCCATGGTGTACCATTGAAATGATCTACTCGAACAGCAATGCTGGCTTTTCCAGCCAGATATCTAGCGATTTTACCACGAACCCACCGAGGGCTTCGACTAACTGCTGGCATAGAAAATAAAATTGCACCATGTTTGGGGGGTGGAGCTCCTCTTCTATGTGCAGCCATTGCAGCATTAGCACCTAATACTTGTAAACTTCCAGATGGCATGCGTGCTAGACGCTCACGACCTCCTGCTAAAACTAATAATTTAGCTGCACCTATTGGACCAATTAATGCTGATAAACTAGGCACATAATTATTAGCTAAAACTCGAATTGCGTCCTCATGATTAGATAACCTCTCTGTTAAATCAACGACTGACTGAGCATGAGATTTTAGAACAGACCATTCATCTTCAGAAGGTTGATGATGAGTTTCTGCTACTCCGAACTTCTCAGCGACTTCATTAATTGATAATGATGATGATACTATTGCTGGAATTTCTCTTCTCTCAGAATCTAGATTAAGTTCAGATAGGAATAGTCCCACCCATTCAATAGACCTAGCCTCAAGAGTTGTCCAAGAGGCTCTGAGTTCATTATTTGCAGATACTAACATGTCTAGACGTCGGTCTATGTCTCCTGAAGAGTCTGCAACACCGCGCTTAGCTAAACGAGTTGACGCTTCTGTAAATTTACTCACTTCATCATCAGATAATTCTGGCCAATCAAGATATGATAATACACCCAAAGCATCTACTTTAGCATCTGGGAATCTTTCTTTAAGAGAATATGCTTCAGAACTCATCCTACCAGATTGTAAATCAGATAGGCGATTTACAAGTGCTTTTGTAGATACTCGATTCCAATATAGTTCATCGAGAATTAGATTATTATTATCAATAACACGGGCCAACCTCCAATCGTAGATGATGCGCACGGTCTCTTCGGTGTCGACTTCATCCTTCAATCCCACGATTGAAGCGAAGGCGTCAAAACTAGTATGCCCTAGCCAAGTTATGGAAGGTAGACTGATGTTACTAGTAGGGATTGGTGGTGCCATAGGCGCTATCCTAAGATATGTGATTTCAGACATTATGCCATCAGAAGGAATACCATATGGCACATTAACTGTAAATTTATTAGGATCACTTCTTCTTGGATTTATGTTTGGAGCTATAGCAGCTGATGCTCTAATTAGTCAAGATAATCTACTATTATTTGGTACTGGTTTGCTTGGAGCATTTACGACAATGTCAACTTTTGCAATGGATACCGTTAATTTATCTGAAAATGAAATGTCTGCAACATTCCTATATGTCATTTTAACCATCATCGGAAGTATAGGTTTAGCATGGACTGGATACAAGGTTGGAATTGAATTATTTTCTTAATAAGGACTTTTTTTCTACTCGCCGATGAGTAATGTTCAATAACACAATGATTTACCACTATTCGGTTGGTTAATAGAAATCAACTGGTGGTTGAAGTTATGTTTTGTCCAGAATGTGGTACGTTAGGTTTTATGGAAGGGAATGGAAATATTAGATGTACTAATTATACATGTGGATATGAGGGCCCTCTGGCAGGAAAAGATGGGAAAGGTGCAGAGTTCACAGACCCAGAGACTGGAATTACGATTGATCTATCTAAAGCAGCAACTTCTAGTGAGAGTTCATCATTAAGGCATTTGAATGAAGTAGTACCAGTTGATGTAGCACAAGGAACCCTATGGGTAGGAGATTATCTATGCCCTAAGTGCGATGAAGATAGGATATTCGTAGTACTCATGCAAACACGTTCATCGGATGAACCTGAAACTAAAATTTGCACCTGCGAAAGTTGTGGACATAAATTCAGAGAATACCAATAAATTAATACAAAATACAAACTTTTGAGAAGAAAATAACTAATTGCTCAGGCAGAAGCATGAATAACCCGCAGTTAAGGGTAGGTTAAGAAAGAGGTGTCATGATGTTGAGAGTCACTGCAAATACGCAATTAATGAAAGAAATAGTTGATCTACTTTCTGTGTTAACAGAAGAAGCTAAATTAGTATGGAAAGAAGACGGCCTTGAGATTAATGTCGTAGATGGTTCACATGTAGCATTATTATCTGCAAAAATAGGTGATGCTTGTTTTGAAACCTATGAAGTAGAACCAGTAGAAATAGGGTTAGAATTAGTTAAATTACGAGATTTATTGAGTCTTGCTGGACCATCAGATTTGGTAGAGTTAGATTATGATGAAGCTATCGGAGCAATTAATGTAAGAGTAGGCGCAGTACATCGAATTCTAAGAGGTTTAGACACTGGAACTATGAATGAACCAAAAATGCCACAACTAACTTTTGATAGTAAAGCAACTATAGACGCAGCTAAATTATCTAATGCATTAAGAGCTGCCAAATTCGTAGGCGAACTAGTAGATTTAAGCTTAGACGCAAATCAAATGAGCGTTTCAGTAACTGTAGAAGCCGGTGAATCAGTAAATGTTAGATTTGACGCAGGAGAACTGAGTGAACTTGTTGCTCCAAATCCAACTCATTCAACCTATTCTTTACAATTCCTAGACCCTTTGACAAGAAAACTTGCAAGCGGGCTAACTGATGCAATTACTTTAGAGTTTCAAGATAAATATCCTTTGCGTCTAACTTGGAATAGTAACAATGGAGAAGCTAGTTGGGTATACTTCCTAGCTCCAAGAGTGACAAATGATCCTTAATATTCATCGATGTTATTGAAAGCGTTGACGCTTACGCATGGTCGTGAGTAATCCCTCTGTAACGGTAATCATCCCTAGCGTTAGGAATCATGAGGAACTAGATGTTGTTCTCAAAGGATTGAGAAATCAAACCTATACTGGACCTTACGAAATAGTTGTAGTTGGACCTACAAACGATCCTGGAAGGGGAGTTTGTGAAGAAAATAATATTAGATTCATAGACGATGAAGGTTCTAAGACTAGAGCTGATGCATGTAATATTGCAATCGATGCAACTGAATCTGAACTTATACTATTCACAGATGATGATGTCATTGCACCTAAGAATTGGGTTAAAAAATTAGTATCATGGTTTACTAGAGATGAGGTTAGCGGAGTAGGTGGTCCTAACTTTGCACCAGTTAATGAATCAACTATGTGGCAACAAGTAATTGATGTTGCATTCTGTAGTACTATTTTCACAGCTGGAACAAATTATGGTAAAGTAGGAACAAAAGATCTCGATGAAGTAACTCAATTACCTGGAGTGAATTGTGCATATAGACGTTCAGTTCTTGAAGAAATTGGAGGATTTGACAAAGGTGCAATAGGTGCTGAAGATGTTATGCTTGATCATAGAATTAGGATGACTGGGAAAAAATTGTGGACTGATAAAACTGCAATAATATGGCATAGAAGAAGAGATTTATCAAGAGTGAAAAAACAAATTAGAAACTATGGACTTGTAAGAACTTTAGCAAGTCATCAATATTCTGAATTAAGAGCTCCAACACATACAGCAGTAGCATTATTCCCGCCAATAGTAATAGCATCATTTGTATTCTTTTTTTGGGGGTTAGCGAATGGAGGTTTGGCTTGGCCAGAATTCTGGGACATTAGTTTATCAACTGTGCCAATGGGTCTTCCAAGACTTGGAGTACACACATTACCAACACTTATTCTGCTATACAATCTGATAGCATGGTATGGTTCATGGAAAGGGAATTCACCAAGTAAAACAAAGAAAA
>CAXDMJ010000058.1:0-6113 GCA_963990035.1 uncultured Candidatus Poseidoniales archaeon
ACTGAAAAATAATGTTCCAATCATCCATCCTAATGAGCGAGGAGCAAACAATGTTTTTCCATCTATCCTTTCAGTCTTAGATAAGAAACTCATCAAGACCGGGAAAACATATCTTCTTGAGAGTACTCCTACTATAATTGAAAGTCCAATTAATAAGGTGAAAATTATCAATGATCCTTGTGAAAAACCTTGGAAAACAATATCTCCATCCATGATGTCAGTAAGTACTTGCATATTCAATCGGTTTCACCTGATGCTTATGAATCCCTCTCAGGCAATGCATACCGTAAATACGAGGCTTTCAAGACCCAAACACTTCTCGAAGGTATGATAACATGGCGGGCAGCAGCGTTAATGGTGACTCAAGAATCATCTCAAATCCTCGAAGAATTCCTGCAATGGCACTTCTTATGCCCTTGCTATTATCCGTTTTAGCCCCAGTAACCTTGATTGCACCAGTCAGTGCTCAAGAAACAAATGAGAATCTAGAGCCCGAAGATATCTGGTCATTTACATATTCTAACCAAATTTTCCCTTGGGGAGGAGATGATAGATTACAATTCCGTGAGTATCACGATTATTTTTCAATGAAAGATAGAATGCAGCATCTAGTAGATCAGAATATGGAAATTATGAGTTACCATGAAGGGTTAGTTGGTGGAGTTAACCAAAGAGGTCAGGAAATGACTGCAGATAATTACGAAGGCTGGTACTATAATCATGCAAGTCCTTGGGTTAAAATTACAGGTGGAGGAGAAGCTCTTGAAGGCGTATCTGGTGGAGATTGTAACGTATTCGTAGGAGATTGTGGCAATTATGCAGATTTGCCTGATGTAATGTTAGTTGGTAACCATCATGCAAGAGAATGGATGTCTTATGAAGTACCAATGCTTATGCTAGAAACAATTGCTTACTATTATGGTATGGCAGGTATTGATAATGACGGTGATGGATTAATCGACGAAGATGGTTGGGATGGAATAGATAATGATGGAGACTGTTTATCACTAAATTCTAGTGCTCAAGATAGTAATGGTGATGGAAATCCCTGTGGCCCAGGCGATCTTGGAGTTGACGAAGACTTCTCAGAACAATGGATTACAGATTTAGTAAATACACGTGAAATTTATCTAATACCCATGTTGAATGTTGATGGTAACCGCTATGATCGTGAAGTTTTCATGCCTGAACAATGTCCTGGAGAAGAAGCTTGGGATTGCAGTGCTGCTGGTTGGAGAAAGAATCTTCGTGATAATACTGTAACTGGCATAACTCCTCTTCCTGATATTGATGAAGAAGTCGATTCAACGTGCGATGGCGTAGATTTGAATCGTAACTATCAGTTTGAGTGGGGTGCTCCTTTAGGTGCAACTGGCCCTCTTTTCCCAGGGATGTGCTATGCAGGGGAAGCAGGTGCAAATAATGATGTTTACAATGGTCCAGTAGATGATACTGACAATGATGGTGATGGTCAGATAAATGAAGATCATGTTGATGGTAAAGATGACGATGCAGATGGTTTGACTGATGAAGATTGGTGGGGAGGTAACAGCGAGCCCGAAACAAAATTCATACAAGATATGACTGAAATGAATGATGACAATGGTGATGGTGCTTCAGAATTCAAAGCTACATTGACATGGCATGCATACTCTGAACTTGTGTTATGGCCATGGGGTCACTGTACAAACTGTTACACTCCAGATGATGAATTTCTAGTTTATCACGGTATTCAAATGGCTGAAATGACTGACTATGCACCTATGCAATCCTCAGACCTATACCCAACAACAGGGGATTTCTGCGATTGGCATTATGGTGTTCATAATTCTTATTGTTACACTATGGAAATAGGAACAGCCTTCCATCAAAATCCTGAAGATATTTCTCACATTGCAGTTCGTAATTTGGGTGTACCATTCTACATGATAGAGATGGCAGATGATCCAAGATATCGTGCAATCGTTGGAATCGAGAATACTACAGTATCCCAATGGTTAGCACCTCCAACTGAGGTATCAGTTCCATCGAAAGGTGAGATTCCTATTGATTTTTGTTTAGATTCAACTTTCCCTTATACTACTAACATGACTCGTACACATTTGATGTGGAGATTAGTTGAACCAACTAGGCAGCAAGATGACTTTGGACCTACAGAATGGCGAGAAGTACCTTGGGAAATGTCTGCTTTTGATGATACGATGGGATTATCCTGTGTACTTCTGGATGGAAGTAATGGCACTTTACTACAGGCAAAAGTACCAGTTCCTGATAGCTCAGTAGGTAAGATACACTACAAAGCAATGCTTGGTACAACTAATGGAGCGTTCCCATTTTCTTACCCTACAATTTCCGAGGGGCCTAATTATTATGAATTATCAATACCTTATCGTGCATCATTTGGTTCGACAGTCCTCGCTTTACTGATGTTTGCTTTGATAGCAACAATGGTTTGGGGTGGTCTTGGATATACTCTGAAAGAGATGTTTAATGATGATCGAGATGTTCTTGCTCTACCTAAAGAAATGCGCACTAGGGGTGAATCCTGATGCAACCCCAAAATGAACCAACTTCGGATGAATTCAGTGGAAGGTTAGGATTAATTTTCGCTACTATCGGTGCTGCTATCGGTACTGGAAATATTTGGCGTTTCCCAAGAATGGTTGGAGCAAATGGAGGGGGGTCTTTCCTTGTTCCTTGGTTAATTTTCTTATTTTTATGGTCTATACCCCTAATTATTGCAGAATTCGCATTGGGTAAAAGAAGTCGTACTGGTACAGTCGGTACTTTCCGTATCTTTGCTGGAAATAAATTTGCTTGGATGGGTCTTTGGACCGCTTGGATTTCCACAGCAATAGGTTTCTATTATGCAGTAGTTACAGGGTGGTGTATCAATTATTTCCAAACTGCGATTCGTGGTGGTTTAGGTTCTGAAGTAGATACTGTTCAGGTATGGAACGATTTCTTACAAGATCCGTCTCAAGTGATTTTCTTCCAGTCAATTGCTGTTATTATTACAATGGCAGCAATTTGGAAAGGTGCTAAGGCAATTGAGAAAGTTAACGTTACACTGATGGTTTCACTTTTTATTCTTTTATTCGCTGCACTATTCCTTTCGTTCATTATGGACTTAGATGATGGTTCATTAGATGGATTCATCTATATGTTTAGTATTCAACCAGGATATCTTAGTCAACCTGAGACTTGGATAAATGGACTCTCTCAATCTGCTTGGTCTTGTTCTGCAGGTATGGGTATGGCAATTACTTATTCCGTATACATGCGTAAAGACGAGGATACTACTCTTAATGCTGCAACCATGTGTCTTGCAAACAATAGTATCTCTATAATTGCAGGTTTGACTGTAATGATGGCGGTATTCTCAGTTAGTGATGATCCTCTAGGTGCAGTAAGTGGTGGTAGTAGTGCTATCACTTTCCTAGTTCTTCCGGAAGTATTTGCACAAGCTCCTGGTGGACCAGTAGTCCAACTTCTAATGGTTACAATGTTCTTCCTAGCTCTTTCGTTTGCTGCTTTAACTTCAATGATTTCAACAGTCGAACTTTGCGTAAGGAACTTCGTAGATCATGGTATTGAACGCCAAAAAGCTGTGGGTTTCACAACTCTTGCAATCTTTTTGTTTGGTTTACCTAGTGCGGGTTTATGGATACTTGTGGACGCTGATTCAGGTGTCGCATTCCCTCAATTTTTAGAAGTTCAAGACCATATTTGGGGATATGGATTAATGTTCAGTGGTTTGTTTATAGCTTACTCAATTTGGAAATATGGCTGGTCTCAATATCGCGCTTGGCAAGATGAAAATGATATTACTGGATTTAATTTCAGAGAATATCTGGATAATGGGGTTTCTCCATTCCGTGATGACTTCATTAATACTGGAGATAATGATTGGTGGATTGGCCGTTGGTGGGATTATATCATGTATCTTGGATTCCCACTAATGTTTGGCGTTTTGATGTTGTCATATTTCAGTGACATGATATTGAACGTTCATGACCCTTGGAATCCTACTAATGCTGATGGTATTTCTATAATTCTATTATTCTGGGGTGTGACAGCTGGTTTATTCATTAGTATGAATAAATATATCTTAATCAATCGCGTAACTTCTAGGAATGAATCTTTCTGGCCAGGGAATTGGGAATTAGAACCACGTCCACTTTACAGAAATGTCCCTAAAGGCGCGGATGTATCTATTGAGACATTACCTGGTGGTTCGGATTCATTCATTGTACAGGCTGGAGAAAATTTGCCAGAGACATTCGTAAATGAGTATGGTGAAACAAAAAATCATACTCTCCATACTCGTATTCCTGATGCAATAATTCCTTAATAGTATCAAAATCGTGAATAAAATGTCTAAAATCGTAAGTGACGAATACCCTTGGTCTAAGTTATTACGAGAATATGCAATGTATTGTGCAGTTGGCTGTATCAATGTAGCAATTTTCTTTGCTTTATACTGGTTCTTTTCGAATTATGCAACTCTGACAAAATATCCTGAGACATTTGGTTGGGCAGTATCTTTTTTGATCAGTTCCGCTCAGGCTTTTGTTTTACATCGTTGGCTTACATTTGAATCTGAATCTGAAATACGTTCTAGTTTTACTAAAATGATGATTGTATATGGGGTCTTATGGATTGTTTCAACAATCACCTTCTATTTCTTGGTAGAAGTTATTGTATTGGATGAATTTGTATCTTGGGCTACAAATACAGCAGCATTTGGATTTTTGACATTCTTAGGTCTGAGGTTCTTCGCATTTCCACTTTCTGATGGAAGGGTAACTCGTAAAGAAAGGCTCGATAATTTCCGTGAACGACGTAAGGCTTGAAGTGGCTTTGTTTGTTGGAATAACCGTGGCACAAGGCGTTCGAGGTACTAGAGACTTCTATCCAGAGGATATGAGGTTACGAAATTGGCTTTTCGATAACTTCGATGATGCGGCTCTATTGCATGGTTTTGAGGAATATGATGCTCCTGTTCTTGAGCATGAAGATTTGTATACCAGAAAGCAAGGTGAAGAGATTACTCAACAGTTATACAATTTTCAAGATAAAGGTGATCGTAAGGTCGCTCTAAGGCCAGAGATGACTCCATCTTTAGCTCGTATGGTAATGTCTAGGGCTGGTGCTTTACCTCTTCCAATCAAATGGTACTCTATACCCCAATGCTGGAGATATGAGAGAACTCAGCGTGGTAGAGGAAGAGAGCACTATCAATGGAATGTAGATATTTGGGGTACTAATGAAATTTCTGCAGATGCAGAATTAATCTCGATACTTGTGACTTTCTTTGATCGAGTAGGTTTAACTGAACAAGACCTAGTAATTCGTATGAGTAGTCGAAAGGTTCTCGAAGAAGTATTGGGTTCTCTCGGAATCACTGGAGATATATTTGCCCAAACATGCATTATTGTCGATAAAATGGATAAGTTACCTGCTGATGTAGTAAGTGAACAATTAGCATCCTTAGGTATTGAGGCTAAAGCAATAGAAACTATTCAGTCCACACTTGGAATCAAAGATATGGATTCTCTTAGAAGTATGTTAGGTGAAGAAAGTCCTGCAGTTGTAGAATTAACTAGTTTATTTTCAGCTCTAGATGCTTACGGGATATCAGAATGGATTGAATTTGACGCGTCTATTGTTCGAGGACTTGCTTACTATACTGGACCAGTATTCGAGGCACATGATAGAGCGGGAGAGTTACGTGCAATTTGTGGTGGAGGAAGATATGATAAATTACTTTCAACATTAGGAGGTAAAGATTTACCTGCAACTGGATTTGGTTTTGGTGATATGGTAATAATGGAATTATTGGCCGAAAAAGGATTAGTGCCCGAATTAACTAGTGGAAATGATGATGTCGTAATTTCCTTAAGTCCTGAATTAAGAAATGCTGCAATGCATGTTGCTTCATCACTCAGAGCTACGGGTCGTTCAGTCGATCTAGTTCTTGAAGATAAAAGATTGAAATGGGCTTTCAAACATGCTGAAAGATCTGGTGCTCAACGTCTGGTTATGGTTATGCCCGATGAATGGAAAGAGGGCAAAGTTCGTATTAAAGATCTAGAAACAGGTGAAGAAAC
>CAXDMJ010000059.1:0-5873 GCA_963990035.1 uncultured Candidatus Poseidoniales archaeon
AGTCACTACATCCTCACTACATATCCAACAAGGAATTCCACTGGATTCTTCTGGAACAGTATGGGAAGAGGTCTTTTGAATTACTTTTTCAGGTATCAATTGACTAATATTTCCACCACGACGTAGATAGATAGTCATTCCTAATATACCTACAAGAATTATAATTATTAGTATGATTAATAATATATCAGTAAAACCAAAAGAATCAGAATTAGCACTGGGTAAAACGTCAATTTCTACACTGAGTGAAGAACCTAAGATATCTTCTGAATTCAATAAAGACAGTATAATTGTTCCATCTGAGCCTTTATCTGGCGTATAACCAATTTCAACTGAACGTGTTTCATCTGGTCTTAAATTCACAAATGAACTATCTAAAATTAAACCATTCCAACCATTAGGGGCATCTAATTTCAATATCTCTGAGATATCAGAGTTACCAACATTTTGTAATTCTAAAGAAATAGTGTTAGAGAAGCCTTGTGGCGAAGCAGATTGAGATATTATAGTCCAACTTACTTCATTTATAGAATCTACATAAAGTGAAATGACATTTTCAGAAGTAACTCCTCCTCCCATTAAAATTAACGATATAGTAGGCTCAGAGCCTGCTTCTGCAGATAGAGGAATTATGATATTACAAATAACAGTTATAGTTACAGATATTTCAATAGTAGGATTATTATTTTGGCAGGAGTATTGCCATTCATCATTAGGAACGTCCATCGAAACAATCGGCCTCCATGTCATTGTACCATCATTAGTTACTTTCCAAAGTAGATCAAAACCAATTCCACCCACTGGATGAGAGAAGTCCCCAAGAGGAGTGCTAGAAGAGGTTCCATCTGGAAAAGCAACTTGATAGAACTCTATGCGTGGAATCGCTCCAGAAAGTACTTCAATTGATCTATTCCAGTCAATTGTGAAACCATCATCTGTTACAAATCTCATCTTTAATTCACCACTCTTCGCAAGACCATTACCAGTGATTGAGACAGGTAAATCAAATTGTTCACCTGAAGGCACTAAGAATGAACTCTGACTTCCAGTAAATGACCAACCGTTTGGTTTAGAAAGAACATATGGAGTTAATTCAATATCACGATTACCTTGATTATTAAAATTAATTAACCAATCAATTGTTTCATCAGCAGATATATCATAATCGAAACCATTTGAAGTAGGAGTTAATGTAACTATATCGATATTATCTACAACCAGAGATATATCTTCAGACCAAGATTCTGAACTTACTCTAGAATGTACAGAAATAGCCGCAGAAAATATAGTGTCAGAAGGAATCATTGCCCCGGGTGGATTAATTGTAATATCTATTGTTCTAGTCTCACCTTTAGCTAATGAACCTGTAGAACCATGTGAAGAACCTGCAAACGAACCTATTGAATCTAAACCAAGACTCCAACCTGATGGTGAGATCATTTCAACATCATACGTTTGTGGCCCATTACCATCATTTTTAATTTGAATTTGAAGAGGAGTAGAAACTAGAGGATTGACTTTTATTTGACCTGAGGGAATTAATATATCAGCATTAGAAAGCAGTGGTACCTCTAGATACAACTCAAGTTGTGATTCTATTTGATTATCAATATCAGTACCTGTAACTAACATTCGATAGAGTCCCGGCTCAGGTGGAGCAGGATGTACTACAAACAAATCTACAGTAGTAGACTCAGCCGGTAATAAATTAAATGTATTATTAGAAAATGAAGAAAACCAATCAAATTCCACCCCGTCTTGAACTCTAATCGGTTCAGATACTTCGATTGTTGCATTTGTTTCAAATAATGCAGTATTTATTAGATTAAGCGACCATGTGGATGAACTATCAGTAGTTCCCTCAATTAACATAGTTGGATTCTCACTACTAACTCTAACACCGGGCACACTAACAATTACAATTTCTTGATATTGATTATTGGAATCTGAAACTTCTTCGATTAAATCATTTGGATCAATATAGAATGAGACAGTATTGTCACCTTCCTGACTAGGGGTCCACTGCCAAGTTAATTCTGCATATTCACCAGGAGATAAACTAATTGTTTTAGTATCAATTGTAACACCATTAACTGCTGCTAATACTGTTAATTCAGGGACACTTCCAGCACCCTGATTTATCAGAGATACTGTTAATTCAACTTCTTCATCAATTTGAGGTATAGGAACTGATAATTCTAAAGAATTAGGTACAAATGTAGGATCAGGATCTAAATCATTTACATTCACACCTCTTACAGCAAGAGCATAAGATTGGTAGAAATTACTTCCACCATGAGATGAATCTCTGACTCTAACGGTCCAAGTCCCAGTCATTGCATTATCTACAAGCATGACTTCTACATTATTTTTCGAATCTTTATCACCATCAATTACCGATCTACCATTAGTGAATGCATTTCCTTTGTATAATTGACCATTCGGATTAGTAATTTCTAAATCTAAATCATTTCTTAATTGTGTTGAAGATGATGAGGAACCAGGATAATCCGACCAAGCTAAAACAACCTTCAATGGTTCTCCAGTTCTTGTGATATCAAAAGAGTAGGAACTAACTTGACCAGATGATAATCTAGAACGATCATCTACAAAGATTCCTACATCACTTTCTGGAATTAATGAATTTACAAGATTGACACGCCCCCATCCTTCATCGTTGTTAGGTATATCACGAGTACCCATATCTTCAGCACCAAGAATCAATAATGCCTTGATTAAAGCAGCCTGAGGAGCAGGTCTACCTGCAATTTCCATCAAATATTCACGGACTAAAACAGCTGCTCCTGCAGCTGCAGGGGTTGCCATCGAAGTACCGCTGTATTCTAGGTACCAATTATTACTCCAAGAACCTGAAGCACTACTTGCTTCTTGAGATTTACAAGAACGAACATAGTCACCTGGACCAACTAAATCTGGCTTAATTCGACCATCATCGGTTGGACCTCGGCTGCTGTAATAATACATATCATCTGGAGCACCATTATATCGATTTACATGTCCACCAATAGTAATTACATTCTTTGCAGTACCTGGTGATGAAATCCCATCATTTCTTTCATTTCCAGCAGCAAATAATACAGTCATACCTTGATATTGCCAGTATTGGTCCCAAGTTGAAACTCGGTCATCGGCATCCTCTGAAGAAGTAGTATATTCACCACCAGTTGGAGAACCCCAACTATTGGTATGTAAACGAGCACCTGCATTGTAAGCTTCGTTAAGCATACTATTAATTCCGATTGAATAGAGACTTCCCGAGTCATCATCTTCCATGGCTTGAAAGTAAAGATCTGCTTCTGGTGCAATTCCTTGATATGTCCCACCACTTCTCATTCCGTCTCCAAGAACAGTGCAAGCAACATGGGTTCCATGACCGTCGGAAGGATCTGCGGTAGAGGAATCGCCTGGAGTTACTGAATCAAGACCCGATACTCGTCCATTGAAATCACCATGATCATCATCTAATCCAGAGTCGCCAACTGCAATAATCTGCCCTGATCCATTTAGTCCAGTAATGAAGAAATCTTCAACAGTATCGATACCCATGTGATTTCTTGCTTCATTATTCATTAATTCAAGAATTGGTACTGGGGCGATGTAAGAAATTGAAGGGTGTTTGATTATTTCAGATATATCATTTGTTTGAATTTCTCCCCAAATAATTCCTTGATCTGGTGACCATGAGTTAGATAGCCATAAATCAGAAGCATCTTCTAAATTATCATTTAATACTGAAGTTTGGCGTATAAGATTAGAGTTTTTCCAACCTACAATTTCAACAACTAATGTTTCATCTTTTGGCGCGTCATATAATGCTGAGTGAACTAACAATCCTGCTGGTACGTCATGTACAGAAACTACAGAATCTAGACTAATTAAATTCTTTAATTGCTCAGAATTACCTTGAATTAGATACCCAGAAGGTGGTATTGTAGAACGTATCTCTATCCCCGAAATTTCTAAAATTTCTATCCTAGCATCCCAAAGACCAATGTTTCCATCGATTATTACTATTGCTAGGTCAGTTCTTAAATCAGAGATTTCCGATGAAAAATATACACTAGGGATTAGACCCGAATGAGTATAGATGCCAATTATCGAATCTGCACTTTCAGAACGAGACTGTTCTGAACTATTAGTTATAATCGGTGCGCCTAAATCAGAAATACTATCTGGATTGGGAGAAATTTCTATTCTATCTACAGAATCATCTAATACTACTAGAGGAGATGTTTGCGAATCACTAATACCATCATTAAGAGGAATATATGAAAGAAGAAGAACTCCTAAAATTAGGTATACAGTTCGCCTTGCCATGAGGTACCGCCTTAGAAAGACCGTTTTGAGTATATGGGTTGGTTGAACCCTATGGGTTCATAGATTCGATAGATGAGGACTAGAAGAAACTGATTCCAGTACCATGGCTGAATTGTTCCATTTTCCATTCACCTACTGAATATTCTAATTCAATTTTAGAATCTGATTTACTATTTTTATTATATTCTAACTTAATATCGATAGTGTAATTTTCCCAAACAGAATGTCCAGTGACAATTAATTCTAAATCATCACCAGAAACTGAACTATGAGCAGGTAATGATGATTTATTAAATGTAATTCGATCAATCTCAATATTGTTGGAATCAATAAATCTCACTGTTAGAGTTATTTCTGTAATTTCCCTACTACCATCATTGTCAATTTGAGTCAGGATTACGTGGCCAGAACTACTTTGAATGTATACCACATCAACTGTAACTTTCTCATAAGGAACTATCCAAGTTAAAGCAATTAAAGTTGATGTTATTATCATCAAAGCTAAGAATGACACTAAAATCACTCTAATAGGAGATATATCCTTCACTGATTCTTCTAATCTCACTAATACTTCATGAGCATATTCCTCTTCAAGTGTCTCATCAACTTCTTGTTGCCTAGATTTCTCAAGTAAGCCCATTTATCCACCACCTTCCATTAGTGTTGCAAAAATTGTCATTATAGCAGAAGTAAATGGTTCAGGAACTAAGACATGATGAGTCGAACCACTCAAACCAGGGATAAGATTGAGAATTGAAAGATCTGAGGAAAGTCCGTTAACACCGAGTGTTGTTCCTGTCGGAACACCCCCTGTAGTTTGAGCATCGATTAATACTCCTCTAAGTTGTATTTCTTTACCTGCAAATTCAGTTGTTAGTCTAGCAGATACTATTACTTTGCCACCATCTACATCATCAACTTCTATTACACTATAGGGTCCTACTAACTCTCTAATATGCAGTGTTGCACTACGAAGATTTTCACCCATAGCTTCCATTTCTTCAAGGAAAACAGGAGGAGTACCTGGTTGACTTGAACCAGTTGGAACATTATTCATTCGAACATATATTTTCTCCACACCGTTACCACTTGAACGAATCTCAAGCCCGAAACCAGAAGTAGGCTTAATTACCAATTTATCGGTCATTCCTTGGGCTAAAAGTATCATATCTCCTCGTGAATTTATTGCTCTGCCAAATGCTTCAATATACAATGACATACCGTCATCAGAAGAAGTAAACTCAAAATTAGGTAAACCTTGAAATGCAAGATTTTGAGTTATATCAAAATTCATTTCAGGCGCAGTTGTTAGATTAATATACCCAGGTATATCTTTCAAAAATACAGTTGCAGGCCACCAAAAACCATCCATCCATTGCATTTGCTGAATCATCAAAGAACCTACTGCAAATCCATCAATTCTTTCATTTTCGGGTACACTCATATCAATAGAAATTGCGGTTCCAATACTTGCTTGTAGAGCAATAGATTTAGGAATATCATTAATCAACATTTCAGTTCGACTTTGAGATTCT
>CAXDMJ010000060.1:0-5863 GCA_963990035.1 uncultured Candidatus Poseidoniales archaeon
CACCGACCCCTTCCACTGGAGTTAAGGTGTAATGTCAATAGATATCGGCGTTTCTGCCAGTGATAAAAAATTAATTCTGATACAAGATGAAGTTCGGGATTTTTTTGGTTGGGATATAGAATCAGATACAGAAAGTGCAATGCAACTACTTTCAGCAGTGGAACTTTTCTCTATTGATTCTTGGACTAGATCTCAACGGTTAGTAACCTTAGCAAACCTTCGTCGAAGATTAGTGCTTAGAGATACTAAAATTGCAGTATTAGGGGCCGCCGTGGAAGAATCTGAAGTGAGATCTTTGTTAGAAACCTCTACTCTAATTGTTGCAGCAGATGGGGCAGTAGGTGTTCTTTCTTCACTCCCTGAATCTATATCTGAAAGAGCATGGTCTCGCTTAGTTTGTATTGTCAGTGATGCAGATGGTGGTGATGGAACTAATGCAGCAGTCGAGAGAAGTATTCCTGTCATATTACATGCTCATGGCGATAATTTTGAATCTTGGAAGAATCTTTTAACTCTAGCCTCGAATATAATCACCCCCCCTCGGTTAGTTCTTACTCATCAAACTCCAGATAAAATAGAAGGAATGCATAATCCAGGTGGATTCACAGACGGAGATAGATCAATTTGTTTCCTTGTTGCCCTAGGTGTCCCTATTAGCAATATTTCGTTACTGGGGACCCGTACTGATATTGTAGGAAAATGGTCCGGCGAAACTAATCCTGTAGAGAAATTGGTTAAATTACAATGGATGGCTAAGGTTTTAGATATTGTAGGTATTAAATATTAATTATAAGAAATCAGTCAGAGTCATTACAGTGACACGATCATTATTGAATAATGAATCAGTACTTTCAGTTAACCACCTAACTCTCTGCTCTGTATAAAGATCCACTCCATAGTTTTGAATAATCCCCTCAGTCACTTTGATATATTTTCTCACTGCACCTTGTGAAACAGTTAGTATAACATTCCCTCCACATTTTGTAGTATCTTCGCCTCTTCTTGCAGATAAACCACCAATTTCCAATTTATGTGTTTGAATACATTTTCCAGCTAAAGGCATTCTTCTATAAGATTCTCCACATTTTACGCACCTTACTTTCTGTCTAGTAAATGCTACTAGATTCCCTCTCAGATCTGGCAAAAAATGAGATTCTATTACTTGTGAAGCAACTTTCTCAACTCTTACGCTCCTCAACAGACTTCCGATTGCCAATTGTCCATTCATCTTATCTTCCATTGAACCTAATGTTTTGTAAGCCGAATTAGTAGGCCCAGCATCTAAATCTCCTGATTCATGAGTCCATCCATATCCTCGTAAATCTCCAATAGTTCCAAGTCTAGACTCCACAGTTTCAACAATATTGCTTAATTCATTTGGATGCGGTTGTTTGAGAGTTTCTTCATAAAAACTTCTTGAATAGTTATGTGCACAATCTACATTTAGAGCTTCTTTATCGATTTCACTAGGATTTAATCGAGTGGTCAAAACAAGAGGTGCATCCATCCTCCCTCCTCTTCCTGAAGGTAAAATATGTTTTGAAAAATTCAGCAAACCGTCCATTAGCATCAATATACTATCTTCATCCCCATCGCAATTTCTTCTTTTTGCAGCATGAAAAAGTGGATGTGCATAACCTGCTGATGCCGTTGTCCAGCCAATTATTCTACATAATACGCCACCTGAGGTATGGGGTGCAAGTCCTATTGCCAAGGATCCTACAATGTCATTGACATTTGTGACGTTATAGAATGGCTCCATTTTATAGAAACGGACTAATAGGTCATCAATAAAATTACACGTTGAGATCAAATGTTCCTCTGCATTCAAAGAAGGAATTATATCTTGAGGGAATAATTCTAGAATTTGTTCATCTGAGGTTAAATTTTCACCATATACGTCTTTTTTATATCCTAACTCATACAGTTTTTCCCAAGATGTATAAATTTCTCTAGGTTTGAAATGAGTTACAGGGACATCAATCATATCGTATCTTGAAGTCCCATCTCGGAAGACCGAGACTCCATGTTTTCCTCGAAGAATCCCTTTTTCTATAGGTTCGGGAGTCTGTCCCTCAGAAAGTAATTCTTTCTGGGCTTTGATTATTTTTGGCAATCTATCTAAACCCAAAGATCTTCTTTTGACCTCCAATAACTTATCTAAATCTACAGTAGTTCGTTCACCTCTTCTCCTTCTGCGAAGATTTGATCCTCTCGATTTTCTTTCAATTGTTTTTCCTCCGCATTCTATTGCTTCATTCACATCTTTTCTATTATGACATATTAAATTAGGAGATTCTTTCCCACAATCTTGACAAATTCGTCTCCCCATCTCAACTCGAATACGTCCTTTACTTGCTGCCTGAAGTAGTAATTTTTGCGATCCACCATTTTCTCCAATCGGATACAACGAATGAGTTAATGGCTTCAATTCTCTTCTAGCAGATTTCTCAGGTCGACCCATTCTAGCCCCGATTCTGCAGGGAACTGAATCTTCCCATCTTAAATTAGATATTTTTCTTATTATCCAAAGACTTCTTTCAACTTCATTTTCATCAATTAATATTTTTGCATTTAATAATTCGTCACTATTTCCTGTCCCATTATCAATAATTTTCTCTGCGGCCTTTTCTCCTGCCTTTTCAGTTTCCTGAATATTCATTCCTACTTGCCTTGCAGCAGTAGTGGCTTCAATACGTTCTAAATCTCTACGACGTTCTAATTCTTCAATTCTTTCAGTTTCTTGACTAATTATTAAACGAGCATTATTTATTCTTCCGACTCGTTGACTTACATGTGATTCCGTATCAACAGAATTCTTTATTTTCTCCTCCAATATTTCTAATCCCAAGCCTTCTAGCAAAGATTCCCAATTATTATCTATAACGATGGCGCCATCTTGATGATAATGTTCAATCCCTAGAGTCATAAGAGATGATTTCACAATTCCATGGATTTTTACTTCTGTCCATCGAGGCCAATCATTAGAAATTTGTTCTGGAATTTGTTCTTCAGTAGACTCTCTATCCAAAGGCCAGTTTTCAACAATATTTGGAATAATTATACTGCCATTTACAATTTTAGATGTCATTAAACCCTGTATTAATTTCGGAATAAAATTCATCGGTAAATCTGACCACCAAAGATTCCATGGCGGCGGAATAGCCGTCCCAAAGTCGATAGAAATTTGTTTAACTTGCCCCCATTCTAATTCTAGTTCTCTAAGATAAGCCACCCATTTTTGTTTCCTCCATTTCCTATCTAATGGATTCTCTCCTCCTCTTTTGATCGCACCATTAAATGGTAGACCCATTGGTAGAGAATTTTTTGTTATGCCTATTATCGAAGCGAATTTATCTACTTTTGAGGGCATATCTAAAGCCTCAATTAAATCTGAAGCCCACCAGTCTTTATTGTATGCAGAAGGGACCAATTTCTTATTATTCTCTAAGAATTCCCCATATCCAATTAATATTTCTCCTGAATCCCAAATTCTATTCACTTCTGTTAGATTTTCTCTCCAATCATCTAAATCTTTAATTCTTCTAAATTCGCCGTTATTCATCAATACAGTAGGGCCATCTATTTCTGTGCATGGCGTTACTGCACAGGCCTTCCCCGGTCTCTCAATTTTCATTTGTGTCCCTACTGAAAGAAATCCACCCATTGCCTCCATAGTGACAGGATTCACTCCGGCTGCAGCTAATCCGGTAATTCTACTCCTTCCATATCTTAGCCGAAAACCTCCGGGCTGATTGGGTTCACCAAAAACCGGTCTTCCAGCAATGACATCTTCCATATATCTTCCAATTGGGGCAATTTGTCTTGGTTTGAAAGAGTCTTTATCTTGGCCATTACTCTTATTTTTATTAGCGAATTGAGCTATGAATTCCCAACCTTGAATATTCATTCTCTCGGTATGCTTCTGGACTTTAGGCGCTTTCAAGCATAATCCTTCACCGATTACGAGCATTACTCCTCCTCTAATTCTAGTTCTATACGATCCATTTGAATTTACAATATTTCTTACTTCTTTATATCCTGAACATTCTATTTTTTCCGTTTCTTCCCCGTTAACCATTACAGGACAAGCTCTCATGATAGTTTCGATTTCTTCAGGCGGTGGCTTATACTGTAGCCCTACACGGTATAATCCAAATTCTTCTTTCACCCGTTCAACTTCAGGAGTTGTAGGGATATATCTATTCAATCCTAATTCTCTTCTCACCATATCTCCAATAAGGACACCAAGAGCCTGAGCGGTCCCTCCAGCTGCCCGAATGGGTCCGCAAAAATCTATCGAGAGAAACTCAGTCCCATCAGCGTTATTTAGAATTCTTACGTCTCCGATTCCGTCCAAAGGCGCTACTAAAACAGCTTCTGTTAAAACCGCTAAACCAACTCTTAAACCACAATCTATCGATTTTTGCATATCTAATGTTTGCTCATTCATTTTTCTAGCAACATCCACAGCAATTTGTATTGAGGCACTTTCTCTATCAGTAGTTTTCAGAAGATGCCGTAAATCGTCCTCTATCTTCATTCCATCTAAATAATCTTCAAGTAACTTCTCAGTTCTACTCGCTAAATCTGATGCTCTAGGTATCTCAATACTATTTTCAAAATCAAGTTGTTTTAATTTCGCTTTTTGAGCAATCTGATAAGCCTCTTCGGTATGCTCTTCCAGCCACGCTTCGTAGTCTGCTTGTTCTTGTTCGAGACGAACTGTATCAATTAAGAAATTTTTACTAATTATCTCTTCCATCTCTCATCCCCCCCTTGCACAATAATCTCCCAACAATAGCGGCCGCCCAAGAACATTCACTGCAAACAGTGTCTAATCAGATGGTATGAGGTGGTAACATTCATTCGATTCACTACTATCCGAGGTAAGAGGAAACTGTATGTCGACAAGTGTAAGTGACGCCAAATCTCGATTAATTGAAAAAGTTCGAGAGCTTGCTTATCTTTATTCTCCTGATGATTTATTTACCTTAGCAAGTGGGCGGCAAAGCCCTCATTTTTTCGATATGAAGCCAGTAATGATGGATCCAGAAAGTGCTCATCTTCTTGGGGTGTTAATACATTCAGAAATTGATTCTCTAGATTCAATAGATGCCATAGGGGGGTTAGAGTTGGGGGCTGTTCCATTAACAGGAATAGTAATCGCTAAAGCCCCAAAAAAATCATCTATTCGTGGTTTCATGGTTCGTAAAGAAGCGAAGGGAAGAGGCGGTAGAAAGACAGGCAACCCCCCAGGTATCGAGGGAGCGAGTCTGAAAAAAGGTGATAGGGTAATTTTGTTAGAAGATGTGACGACAACGGGTGGGTCCGCACTAAAAGCATCAGAAAGACTTACTCAAATGGGCTGCGAAGTAGTTGCTTGTATCACTATTCTTGACCGCCAAGAAGGTGGTATTGATGCGTTCATAGATGCAAATGTAGCGTTAATCCCTTTGTTAGTTCGTTCTGACATCACGGGTGAGTGAATGGGCCAACATGAAATAGATGCCAAAGGCTTACCTTACCATCCAGATAAATTACTTCGGAAAGATTACGTTGGAGTCAATGATTATTTTTCTCTAGATCTTCGCGCCGGTAAGGTAATAGAAGTTTTAGAATATCCTGAGATGAGAAAACCTTCGTATAAAATTAAAGTTGATTTTGGACCAGTTATTGGTAACCTTTCAAGCTCAGCACAAATAACAAATTATTCCCGAAGTGAATTAATTGGGCGTTTAGTAGTCGGTGCAATAAATCTCGGTGATAAAACATTACCGGGGGGTTTTATTTCTCAATTCTTAATTCTTGGAGCCTTAGATCCTGACGGACTTGTTAATCTTCTAGAGTTACCAGATGGTGT
>CAXDMJ010000061.1:0-5736 GCA_963990035.1 uncultured Candidatus Poseidoniales archaeon
TCGCGGCTGGGGGTCGCGCGACCCAGGTTCAAATCCTGGCTGGCCCACCACTAAGGTACTAGCTTATGCAAGGCGTTTGTAAACTACCAATACGCATGTTCAAGGAGTCCAGCCTTTCTCGATAGACATGGTTGATGAACGCCCATCAGGCGGGGATAAGCGTGTACTTGTTTCTTGGTTGGTAGAGCAGATATCTTATCATTCAGATCTCTATTATAATGAAGCTGCACCAGTTATTTCGGATACTGAGTTTGATTTATTATGGTCAGAATTAAAAAAATTAGATCCACTAAATACTCAGTTAGAGAGAGTAGGTTCCGATTCATCACCTGGGACAGAAAAAGTAGATCATTTATTCCCTATGAGAAGTTTAGATAAAGCTACTGGAATTGATGAAATAAGTCATTTCATATCAGAAACAACCGCTCAAGGTAGACAATTCGTTTGCCAGCCTAAACTTGATGGTTCGGCACTTTCTTTAGAATACAGGCTAGGCCGTTTGGTCAGAGCAGCAACAAGAGGAAATGGTTCTCGTGGTGAAGATGTAACTGCTAATGCAAGAAGAATACCAAATATACCTGAATCAATAGATTGGAAAGGTGACTGCCATATTCGCGGAGAAGTAATTATGCCATTATCTAAGTTTAGAGAAAAATATTCTTCTATAGCGCCAAATCCTCGTAATTTGGCAGCAGGTTGTCTCCGTCAGAAAACTATCCAAGCAGGTAAGGCGAAGGCTGAAGATCTGTTATTTCTTGCTTATGACGTTAAGTTTCCAGCCCCTATCTCTCGTCATCCTAACAGCTCCAATCCTCCCGAATTTCAATTCGATTCTGAAGCGAATCATTGGCTAGTAAGTATCGGAATAGAAATTGCAGGAAATACAGTAA
This sequence comes from uncultured Candidatus Poseidoniales archaeon, assembly GCA_963990035.1. Lineage (GTDB taxonomy): Archaea > Thermoplasmatota > Poseidoniia > Poseidoniales > Thalassarchaeaceae > MGIIb-O2. Next base: position 891 of record CAXDMJ010000061.1, read on the forward strand.
TATCTTCAGATAATAATGATTTAATGATACAGAAGACTGTTTCAGTTACTGAAGATTGGACAAATAAAAGAAAAGATGCTGCTTGGGAGATAGATGGGGTGGTGATAAAACTAGATTTACTTTCCAAGAGAGAACTACTTGGAATGACTGCTCACCATCCCCGATGGGCTTTAGCTTGGAAATTTCCTCCAGAGGAGGCAATTACAGTTCTCATGAGTGTTGATTGGCAGGTTGGACGAACGGGTACAATTACTCCTGTTGCAAGAGTTGCTCCGGTGACCGTTTCAGGAGTAACTGTTGAAAATGTTACATTACATAATCTCGGCGAAGTAAATAGGTTGGAGATATCTATCGGTGATAAAGTTAGAATAGTTCGCCGAGGTGATGTAATACCTAAAATAATTGAAGTAATAGGTCGTGCAAAAATTTCCGATATAAGGGATAGAACTCATTCAGATGGTTCTATCTTCGAAGATAATTTGCCAATATATTCCTCTATTATAATTCCCTCATTATGCCCCCGATGCTCTACTCAATTAATTGAAGATGGCGCATTTATTCGTTGTAATAATTTAACTTGCCCTTCTCGTTTAGAGAGAACAATATTATATTGGTGCAGATCATTGGAAATGGATGGAATTGGAGAAAAACTCGCTCAACAACTGTGCTCTCAAGGTTTAATTAAATCCTTACCGGACCTCTATCTTCTAGATATTAATGATATTTCAAATCTTGAAAGAATGGCACTTAAATCAGCAACAAATATAATTAATGAAATAAATTCAAATCGAAATTTAACTCTAGGTAAATTTCTTTCAGCGCTCGGTTTACCGGGAATTGGCCCTGAAATTGCCAATGCAGTTGCCACGAAGGTCGAAAATATAGATCATTTACTAAAATTAGTACGTTCAAGGAATGATGAAGTAGGTGTTAATGAAGATGGTAATTTACACAAATATAACCAATCCATAAGCGAATTAGTCGAGATAGATGGAGTAGGTACAACGGTTGCTAATCAGATATTAGAAGGACTGGCAATAAGAATGGATACAGTTTTGCAACTTTCTAAGCAATTAGAAATTTCTTCGCAATCGAAACCCATACCTGGAGGCCATCTTCAAGGAACTACGTTCTGCATTACTGGAACTTTAACAAAACCCCGTAAAGAAATAATGCTCTCGATTAAAGCAGGTGGTGGGAAGATAGTTTCATCGATTTCTGGGAATTTAAATTATCTAGTTACAGGTTCTTCTCCAGGGTCTAAATTAGAGGCTGCAAAAAAATTAGGTATTGAAATACTTTCAGAAGATGAATTAGAAAGAATATTAAATTTAGGAGAAATCTCTAAAAAACCAATAATCAATAATCAAAAATCATTGATGGATTTTTAATTAGCCATACATGTTTGAATTTTCATTAGCGGCGCTCTCTGCCCCAGGATTTAATTGCAAAGCCATCATTTCTCTTATCTGGCTCTCTATTCTCTGGGCTTCTTCTAATAATGGTTCAGCGTCTAAATGTATTGCTGGAAGTAATTTATCAAGACAATTAATTATTCTGGCTGCAGCTCTCGAATCTGGAACAGAACTTGTTCCAAATTCACCTGAAGCCTCTGCAAGCATTGCAACAGTGTTGACCTCTCTTCTTCTACTTTCACCCATCATTACCCCAGTCATTCCACCAACAATTCCTTGTTTTAGTAGAGGCACTTTTAATTCTTTGAGTATTTTGTGAGACTCAATCGTCGCCCCTATCCCCAACAGTGATCCGTCAGAATCATCTTCATCAAAAATAGTGTGTTTATTTTCGATTCCCTGTGAGTAGGCATCTATCATTATAGTTGCACTTGCATTCGATTCTTCAATCCAATCAATCAAAGCTCCTGCTAATGGTAAACATAGTTCAGGCGCAACTTGTATCTCAGAAGCAATTAGTACTACTTTGTTACATTCTTCCATACTACATATCGGTTCGCCTGCATAGAATCTCAATGGAGGTAATGGCATTCCATCTTGGACTAAACAAACTGCCGGTAAAGCTGGGTGCCGAACGCCACCTACTAATTTCAATCCTAGTTTATCAACTAAATAGTGAGCAACAATGCTACTAACAAATCCTAGAGAAGGGAAACAATTGACAACAAGTGCTCCAGTAACATCAATCTCGGAATCAACTTGGACCTCTGGTTGCGACGTCATTGTTAGACAGTAAAAGGCCGATGGTGTTAATCCTTATGACATTACGAGCATAACATCAGGCAATGAGGGGGGTTCAAGAATAATGCACGATACCTCAGTAACTCACCAATTATCCCCCTCTTCTTGGAGTCGTTTTGAAGAATGTCCTAGGAAATATTGGTTATCTCGACAGCGTTTACCCAGGAAAGCAAGTATGCCTGCATCATTGGGTAACGCAGTACATAATTCTGTAGAAGATATATGCAATCTAGATGTTAATGACAGAGATGACTCTGAGATGGGATGGTTATCAAAGTCTATGAAAGAAATTTTAGATAAGAATTGGGAAAAAGAGAAACAGATTTTTTTATCCACACCAAGGCACCCAAGGTGGAAACCACAACAGATTAGTAAGGCTCGACAGGGTTTCATTGGAGCATTAAATCTTCTTTTTATAAAATCTAAATATGGGAAAAAGAAATTTTCAGAAGTTTCAATCGGTACTTGGAAAAAACTTCAATCAATAGTGTTATTGAATGAAGGAACATTACTTTCAAAAGATGGTAAATTAATTGGGAGACTAGATTTACTAATTGACGATTTAGATGATAACGGCCAATCTAAAGGATGGATTGTAGCCGATCTTAAGACTGGTAAACCTCCTGAAAAATTTTTAAATGAAAGAGTCAATAGACAATTATTATTTTATAGAGATTTACTCAAAGCAACAACTCCAAATCCTCCTAAGATTACTGCTGAAGGATGGTATTCTGCCAATCAAGAGATTTATTCTGCAACAGGAGAATCCGTACTCGAGGACGCAATAAGTGCATGGTCGGGGATGAAACTAACTCTTGATCCCCTTGAAGCAACACCTAGCCCTCAATCTTGTGGATTTTGTGAATTTAAGGCATGGTGCCCCATGTGGTGGATAGCTCGAAAAGATGGTATTATTTCTGGATCTACAACTTTCCGTGACGAAGTAGTCAAGCTAATTCGTTTTGATGAAATTTCTGGTATTGCATTATTTGAACGTCAATTACCCACAGGGAATAGCGGGAAGGTTACGGACTCAGGCACACAATTTGGAGCATTTATCAAAGATCAAGCTCTTAAACAAATAACTGATTTAATGTCTAATGGGTATGACGGGCCTATGTATCTTGGGAGCATTAGGGCTGATGGCAAAGTAATGCACTTAGGTGACTGGAGTGAAATTCTTGAGTGGTCGCCTTTATTGAAATCATTAAGGTAAAATTAATCTTGAAATTCATACCTATATTTTTCAGAAATTGATTTTGGTATGGGACTCGATGGTGAAAACAGCCAATGCAAATATCTTTGATCTTTTTTATTTATTTCTTCTAAACTACGTCCTTTATATTTTCCAAAGGCAACTATGATTCCGTTTCCACTTATTCTTAAGTTCCCGCCCGATCCTTCAACTGGTTCTAAATCTATCAAACCTGGCCCCAGTGAATCGTCATTTTTTATTCCTGATAGAGAATCTTGTAGATCATCAATAGATCCTCTGAAAAATCTAGGGTATGCTTTCATTATTTCCCAGAGTAAAAATAGAGTAGCACCAGCATCAGCATCAGCTCTATGCGCATTTTCTAGATTAATAGAATATTTTTTACATAAAATTCCGAGCGTATGCCTCCCTGGAATCTTCAGTTTCCTCGCGATAACCAACGTATCAATTATGGCTCGTGGCCGAGGTGTCTCTACCCCTGCTCTCATACATTCCATTTCAAGAAACTTCCAATCAAATTTAATCACATTATGGCCAACAATTATAGCATCATTCATCATTTCTGAAATTATTTTAATATGTTGAGAAAAAGCTCCTGAATGTTTTACATCTATATCTTTTATTCCATGAACATTTGATGATTCAAAAGGAATTCTTTTCTCAGGATTAACTAATGATTGAAGATTTATATGACTGCCGTCTATATCGCTGCCTACGAGAGCATATTCAACAATTCTTTCCTTTCTTGCATTAAATCCAGTAGTCTCTAGATCAAATCCTAAGACTCGGAAGCCAGTAAATATATCTCCAGACATAGTCAATCGAACGAGGCATTGGACATGAACTCATCCATTGGCATTTTTTCAACCATCTGATTTTCATATTATTTTAGTAGATTAATCCAACATTGCTATGAACACCATATTGTGCACAGGTGCCTGATGGTGTCAACTAAGGCTGTAAGTTTCTCTATATGTTGTATGGTATTGTTAGTTTCTCTTTCTGGTTGTACAGGACTATCTTCGACTACACCTAATGCTGAAATAACATCTGATACAAATGAAATAAATATGGGTGAAGTAGTAAACTTTGATGGGCGAGAATCTTCAACACCTTCTCCTTCAATAATTACAGACTATACTTGGAATTTTGGAGATGGAGAGATTCGAATGACTAAAGCAGGTATAATCAGTCACCATTTCCAAAACTCTGGTAATTTCGAAATCGAATTAACTGTTACAAATGATTTAGGGGAATCAGATTCTGTATCGATTAGTGTATTTGTTAATTCACCCCCTACAATAATTATTGAGATTCCGGGATATGTTAAAACTGGTGAAGTTGCAATTCTAGATGCTTCTTCCTCATTTGACCCTGAAGGTGGCTCAATTGAATATATTTGGGATTTAGACAA
>CAXDMJ010000062.1:0-5608 GCA_963990035.1 uncultured Candidatus Poseidoniales archaeon
AATAATAATTATTGAAAAACCTGATGAAAAGTCCGATTAACGGACTAACCACCAAGGCAATGGTGTATCTTTACCGGCCGAAACAAAGTTTTCCCCATTGAGTATGAAATCTTTCATCAATCTTTCACGTATGTTTTCCATTATATCTTGAGCATCAGATGGTTGAATACGTATATTCTGAGAAAATACATCTAAATCTAAAGGTCTTCTTGGTTGTATCATCATTTCTCTAGCCATTATTCTTTCCTCATAAGACTCAGAGTTTTCGTTGACTCCTTTAGATGCTTTACTCATGACCTGCTGATGTAAAGCAATAATTGCATCTCTTTGACCATCAATCTTTTCTAGAGCCGAGTCTAAATCAGATAAAATATTCATTGCTTCAGACATTGGTAATTTTCTTCTTGTTCCTAGTCGATCAATTAATGAATCAAGCTCAGTTGGTAATTTATTAGAAAGCCTCATCGGTCCACCTGCAGGCATTTTTCTATGTTCTGCTCTAAATAAGTCTGGTCCCAAATCAAGACGTAATGAAAATGATTGATTTACTCTATACATTTTTTTTGGAGGCCCTCCTTTTTCAGAAGGTACAACCTGTGAATCTACAAAGCCAGCCTTTTCTAAAACTTTGATATGTTTCATTACAGCTTGTTGACTAATTTCTAATAATTCTGATAGTTGTAATGGGTAGTGTGGTTCTTTAACTAAATACCTTAGAATCTGTCTTCTTGCTTTATTTTCAAGAATAGCCATGGCCTCATCAAAACTCACCATCACTTACCAACCCGAAGTTGGGTAGTGGGTTGACATCTAAAAACCCAACTTATTCCTAAAAATAGAATTTAGGTTAAAATCATTCACCATCATCCCATTCTTCCCAGTTATCGTTTGGTTCAACAAATGGTGCTGGAATCTCATCTTCTATTTCCGAAGTTGAATTATATTTTTTAAATAGTTCATCTGTAGTCATAATATTTTCTTGAAAAATAATCTTTTTTTCTGGAGTATTACTTTTTCTTTTCCACGAGATTAATCCTAAAACAATAGTAAAAATTCCTAAAGGGAATCCTAAACAGCAGCTAACCATTGAAGCCATAATCCATCCATCTGAAAGTAGACTAGATTGTATTTTTAAATCGTCAATCAACCATAGAGTAGTATTGCCTTGATTTATTATATTATAATCTGCATTATCATTAATTTCAAAAACTCTAACTGGTAGATAAACTAGATTTCCATCTGCATTGGGCCTTTTATTATTTGATTCAATAATCCCTGGGGCTCTTCCTTCTACTTCAACACCTTCTGAATCAGTAATCTTTAATTCTGATTTTTCCTCTTCACCGGCTACATCATACCGTATTGCAATATAGTATCCAATCTTTGATAGTTCGATGGTCGCTTGTTCTCCAGGCTCCAGTTTAACTAGATAATTTTCATCAACATCCATTTTTTGAACTATACTTTCTGTCGAATGACTATATGATGCTATAAAAATTATAATTAAGACAAATGAAACTCCCGAAAGACGTTTCAACCAAACTTTTCTACCCTCTTCCACAAGTGCTAGCCAGAGGACTTAACATTTCAGATTTGGCTATCAATAGCCTAACCCAATACCTGCTAATTTTTCTGGTAGATATGTATCAGTTACGAAATCTAGTCCATATTTAGCAAGTGATTGTTGCTCGGCTTTTTGCCCTATCTCTTTCATTAAATTGATTTGATCTTTCCAATATCCAGTATTGAATCTCGGATCAGTTAATTCTGAGTCTAATGCCCCTAAATCTTGTTTAGTTAGCTCATCACTAGGTAAATCATATGCTAATATATCATCAGCAGTAATTCCCAGATATTGAGCTTCCTTTGTTGCTAGATATTCAGAGATATGAGCAGTTTTAATAGCCCCATATGCAATACTTGCAAATATTCTAAATGACCAAGGATCACAATCAGCGAATACAATAATTGGTTTATTCCATTCTTGACTCATTCTTTTCATAATTCTTCTTGTAGATCTTGCAGGCTGCCCTTTTAGATGTATCAATGCGCACCTCGCTTCTTCATCAAATCCATTTTCTACAAGTCTATCAAACATCCCTCCAGTTTCTATAGCCATAATGAAATCTACATCTTCTTCTATTAGAGTTAACTTTTCTGCTTCAACATTGTATGGCACTCCATATCCTGAGTCGCCAACATCGTCTCTACAATTTATTCTCATCCAATCACCCTTTCTATTTTTTTCTTCAAATGTAACATTTCCAATTATTCTAGCCCCATCTTCTTCTGGCCTCAATTTAAAATCTTCACGCAAACATTTTGTGACAATTTCTAAATCTTCAGCAAGATTATTACTTTCATTTTGAGAACCAAATTTACCATGCCCCCATCCTTCGCTGATATAGTACATTTCTCTTAGAGTTGAAGATTTTCCTGAATCAATCATTTGCTCAATAAATTCTGTGACATGTAGGGAACGAAGTAACTGTCTTGCAGATCCCAAACTCGTAGCATCTCTTGTACTCTTCTTTTTGCCATATTTGTAAACGCCTAATTTTTCATTGAAACCAATATTTGTCTTAGCTCTAACTGGTAATGTCATTGATGGAGGTACGCCTTTTTCCATCTTGTCATGCATTTCTGAAGCAATTCCTCTAAGCGCTTCCTTTACCTCAATTTTTGTTTTTCTTTCTCCAATTTTACTCATATTTTCTCCTCCTCAAAATCAGCAAAAATATCAATCACTTCAGAGTTTATTCCTTTTCCCTCAATCGTTTCTGGAATATTATCTTCATCTATTTCGGAGGTATTCTCATTAATTTCAGAAATTTCTTTTCGAACTGCACTCAAAGCTTCTGTTTTTCGTATTTCTTCTAATATTTTTTCATCAATTTTTGTTGCGCCAATAATGTCCCCACTACCACGGAAGAATACATCGGCATCAACCCAGTCTCCCTTAGTAAGTCCTGAAAGTGCGATACTAATGGTAGTGGAAGAACCCGGATTTAGAGTATCAAGGCGCCATGCCCAGATTCCTCGTGTTTCTTTTCTCCCCCCATTCGAATTTTCTACAATAGATACAGAATCACTTTCTGGCCATTTAAGAAGAATAGTATAAGCTCTGGCCCTAGCAGTATAGTTGAATACTTTAATCGAGCATGTTGCAAGTTTTTTCTCCTTATCCCAACCCAGTTCTTCTTCACAAAATACTGCATTCATAATCTGAGTTATTACAGGGGCCAGATCAGGTTTTTCTCGTCCCAAAATCTTCGAAGTCTTTTCTGCGATAGCAGGTAATATTACGTTGACTAATTCAAATTTTTCCTTTGCTTTTTTCCTTTGACTTTTCTTTTTCAAATGATTTTTTAAACCTCTTCCAACCTCTAAGAGGCCTTTTCTTATTTCATCAAAGACTTCCTCATTATCGGAAACAGCTTCTTTAGCTTCGCTGGTAAACTGGACATTTGTTGATGCCAAATGAATTAATACAGCAGCAGCACCTTTTGGTAATCCTTTACCACCTGGGTGATCTAATCCATATCTTTTCCAATCTATAGACTCTATTGCTTTGGTTAATGCGCATCCCCCCTGTTGGTACATTAGAGGTACACGATTAGCGAAACGCAATACCTCTATGGGACCATCAGCAGTCAAGTCTCCTCCAAAAACTAGCCCTACTTCTATTTGGAAAGGATTTCCCTGACTAACTGTTGGTAACCTTGTTACTGTTGAAGCAAATCTAGAATCAATTGCCTTGGATAGGCCTTTTTTGATTAATAAGTCATCTATAGGCGATAGACAATCAGTAGGAGGAGGAAGAAGTTTTACTTTTTGAAAAGCTTCAATTATCTTTTTAGTATCATCAGAATTTATTCTTTTAGGACTTCTATTTTCCTCAACTCCAGATGATGCCAAAACTTCCTTAGCGGCCCTTACACTAACTCCAGAGAAGTTATGTCGAAGAAAAGAAGTCATTCTATTTTGTTCAGATTCTCTTAACATTCTTTGCAAAGTCCCCAATTGAATCCCGTGAGGATGAGGTTTTATTTCTTCAACAACTCTTGGTAACCGTTCACTCGTCCTAATCCATTTTCCTTCTTCTATTATTTCACCATCTCTATCTCTAACAATTAAGCTAATTGTTGCATGAGGATTGACAATTGAAGTCATCCTTAGGTATTGGTAAACTGATTGCTTTCCTCTTTGATATTTAGCTTTCATTATAGTTGAAATTTTTAGACCATGAGGGATTTCTTCTCCTGTGACTTCGTCATTCCACACGTCTCTTTTTTCTTTTGATTTAATAGCTTTATTTTTTCTTGTATCTAGCCCTAATTCTACAAATACTGCCGAAGAATCTTGTGCAATTTTTGAGACAACACGTGTTTTTGCACCAGTAGTTAGTTGCGCATACATGACAACTCCTGTTATTCCGATACCTTGCTGGCCTCTTGTTTGCCTAATTGCATGAAATCTTGATCCTAACAAGAATTTTCCAAAGACATTTTCTATCGAATCCCTAGGGATTCCCGGGCCATTGTCTTGAGACATTAATTCTACATCGTCATCCTTTAAACGAGTAATTTCGACTTTTATTTCTGGAAGTATTCTTGCCTCTTCACAAGCATCTAGTGAGTTATCTACAGCTTCCTTTACAGCAGTAATTAATGAACGTTGGAGAGAATCAAATCCTAAAAAGTGTTTATTTTTCTCGAAAAACTCGCTAACGGCGATTTGTTTTTGTTTATTAGAAATATTGTGTGCATCTACCATTCCAATCTCTCCACTTGGTCCTCCCATGTCCTAATGACCTGGGGCCAACTTGTGATGAATGAAGCCGAACTCCTTAGGCTATTGAAGCATGCGCTTAAACTCATGACGAAAGACTATATTTTTGATGATTTTAGCATGGTCATGATTGCCACCATTGTCGATGCAGCACATCACGAAGTTGTAGCTTATATCGGAATGATCCTGATATTATCCGCCTTCTTTTTAGAAACGCGCAATATTTTAGACAGTAAAGCTTCAAAATATTTGCAATTAATGGCCCTAGGTTCTGGCTTATTGGCAATACGGGCCTATCTGATCGACGAATGGGCCTTCTTTATCCTAGAAATTGCTTGGTTTACTGCAGCTTTATTTGGCCTTCTTTCAATATCAAAGAGGAATAATTAAAGTTCATTCTCCGATATAAATAATTCAGGACTCCAAGCTGTGATATATCCCATAAAAGCACTGGCCATTACAGTAAGGGGACTTGCTAGGTAGAGTTTACCGGGGCCAGATCTTCCCTGGAAATTACGATTAATTGCTGAAACTGATACTTGTTCAGTATTATTGCTAACCCCTGGACCCGCTCCAATACATGCCCCACATCCAGGATCTATTAGTTTCACGCCAGCTCTTTCAAACATCTCCGTCCAACCATTTTTTTCAGATAAATCTTTAACAGTTTTAGAACCAAACTGAATATAACATTCTACATTTTCAGATATTATCAGACCAGCATCTAAAGCAGCCTTTGTAACTTCTGCATAGTATGCAAAATCGTCATCTTTTCCTGCGGTACAAGAACCAGCATATGCGATATCGATATTAATAG
>CAXDMJ010000063.1:0-5248 GCA_963990035.1 uncultured Candidatus Poseidoniales archaeon
AAACAGGAACTTTAGTCCAATCAGACCACTTTAACTCAGTCTTCTTCATTGGATCTACTTCAACGTTAGAGTATTCGATTCCTCTCGATTTCAGTAATGACTTAACTTTTAATGAAAATGGACAAGTTGCATAAGTGTAAATAGTTGGTTTCCCATCAACAGATTTCTCAGGTACTTTATTCGGTTGAACTCCTCCAACAGGTTCTGGACCATTTTTCGCCTTCCTAGCCATGTTTGTCCGAAAGCGACCTATTTGTCAATGTTCTGTTCTATTTGTTTATACAATTTAAATAAAAATATAGTATTTTACAAATATCTGTAATCTGAATTCTAGTCCACGGTTCATTAAATTCTATGAAGGAGAAACCCTCCCATCTTCAATTATGACTACGCTGTTCACTTCTGAATCTGTTTCAGCGGGTCATCCTGACAAGGTTTGCGATGCTATTTCGGATGCTATTGTGGATGCTTGTTTACGTATAGATCCAATGTCTAGAGTGGCTGTTGAAACGATGGTCAAAGGTAAGTCGGACAAGGCAGTGATAATTCTAGCAGGAGAAGTAAGTTTATCTGGAAATCTCCCTCCTTACGAACAAATTGCAAGAGAAACTGCAGCTAATATTGGATATACTTCTCACTCGATAGGAATGGACGCGACCAATGCGAAATTGTGCGAAGTTCAAGTCCATATAACAACTCAATCTCCAAATATCGCTCAAGGAGTTAATGGTATTTCAGACGACGATGTAGGTGCAGGTGATCAAGGAATGATGTTTGGTTATGCTTGTACTGAAACAGAAACCGGAGACGAGTTAAAAGGTAGATTTTTCCCTCTTCCCGCGGCTTTAGCTCAAAGAATTTGTCGAAGACTAGACATGATTGTTCAAACTAATGAGATTCCATGGATAAGGCCAGATGGTAAGAGTCAAGTTACTGTAGAGTATGATGATTCAGGAAATCCTAGTCATGTTCATACCGTAGTTGTTGCGGCTCAACATGATTCCAAATTAAAAGATAAGTTTGATGGTGATGAAGAACTTGAACACAAATATGTTACAGAAGAAATCCGTAAGCATGTAGTCGAACATGCAATACCTTCTCATTGGTTAAGGAACGGATACAGGCTAGTGGTTAATGGTACAGGTAGATTCGCAGATCCAGGTGGACCATATTCAGATGCAGGAATCACTGGCCGTAAGATAGTAGTCGATACTTATGGTGGAATGGGTAGGCATGGTGGAGGCGCATTTAGCGGTAAAGATCCAACAAAAGTCGATCGCTCTGCGGCTTACTATTCTCGCTGGGTAGCTAAGCACATTGTTGCAGCAGGTTTGGCCACAAGATGTGAGATTCAAGTTGCATACGTTATAGGTGTATCTCAACCTGTAAGTCTACATGTCAATAGTTTTGAAACTGGAATAGTTAGCGATAAAGAACTGGAAGAGAAAATTATAAATGTATTTGATTTTCGTCCCTCTGCAATAGTTAGAGATTTGAAATTGCGAGAACCTCATTATGGTGTTACAGCCGCTGGAGGTCATTTCGGCCGCCCATCAACTGATTCAGGGCATTTTGAATGGGAAAGATTAGACCCAAGTCGCCTCAAATCTCTAAATTCTTAATTAGATTTATTGATTTAGATTGAGTATTGATAGACCGATGGACACATGAATAGGTTCTATGCCGGCTGGCTATGGCACGCGAGTTGGTCAAGCTAGATGAGATACATCGCACCTTCGGTCCATTGACAATTTTAGAGGGAGTAAATCTTCGTATTGATGAGGGTGATAGAATAGGTGTTGTTGGACATAATGGTGCCGGAAAGACAACACTTCTTAGGACAATTTCTAATCAAGACCAAGATATGGGCGATATTACTTTTGCACCAGGTTTACGTTTAGCATTTTTAACCCAAGTTCGTGATTTAGATGAAAATGCTACGCTAGGAGAAGAACTCAATCGACGTGGTCGTCAATTTCAAGAACTTGAGGATGAGATAACCGATATTGAAGAGAAAATGGCAATTCCTTCATTCTATGAAGGCGATTGGCAACCAACTATGGATAGATATCAGGAATTGCAGGCATTAATGGCACGTTCAGGCGGGGGAGATGTTGCCGGCCATGCCCAAGAAATACTCAAAGCATTGGATTTAGCACACCACCCGATGGAAACAAAACTTTCTTCACTTTCGGGCGGTGAAAAGGCCAAAGTGGCTTTAGCTAGGCAGTTAGTAGGACTTAAAGAAATAGATCTACTATTTCTCGACGAACCTACTAATCATCTTGATTTACAAACACTTGACTGGTTAGAGCAGTTTCTTTTAAATTTTCAAGGCGCCTTATTAGTAGTCAGTCACGACAGATATTTTCTTGATAGAGTTTGCAATAATATAGTTGAGATACAGGATGCTCATTCGAAAGGTTATCCTGGGAATTATACTTCGTTTCTTAAACAAAAAGAATTATTTCTTCAAACTCTTGAAGATCGTATTAATAAAACACAAAAAGAATTGAAGCGATTAAAGGGCGCAATGCAGTCTATGAAAAGTAATAATAAATTTGACAAATCAATTTCACAGAAACATTTCATGATTATGCGTTCTGAGCGTGAACTAAAGTGGCTAAAATCAATTAAACCAAGACAGAGGAGAATGCTTAACTTTTCATTACAAGCTACTGAAAAATCAAGTCTTGAAGTTCTTGACTTCCACAAAGCCCATTTACATTTTGATGGTATGAGTCGACCAATTCTTCATGGACTCGAAGTTGGAGTGAGGAGAGGTCAAAAAATAGGTGTTGTTGGGCCAAATGGTGCCGGGAAAACAAGTATTTTACGAGTAATAATTGGAGAATTAAAATTAGATTCAGGGCAGCTAGATGTTAGGCCTGGGGTTCAAGTAGGATATTTTCATCAAGACCATAGATCTTTGAGTTTTGATAAAACTCCTATTGAACAAATCCAAGAATTAAAACCAAGAATGGATTATAAGGACATCAGAGCAATGCTTGGACAATTTCAATTTACAAGCGATATGGTGAATACTAAATTACAAAAATTAAGTGGTGGGGAGAGAGCTAGAATTGCTATGCTTAAATTATTGCTTGAGGATAATAATATGTTGCTCCTTGATGAACCTACAAATCATCTTGATACCGACGCCAAAGAAGCGCTTGAATATGCATTAGAAGAATATGATGGGGGAATTATTACAGTAAGCCACGATAGATGGTTTTTAGACAAAATTTGTGATACTATATGGGAACTCCCAGGAGATGGAAGTCTCTGGGTTTGGCCTGGTAATTATTCAGAATATATACGCCGAAAAGCAGCTCAAAAAGAATCTCAAAAAGATAAGAAATAATAATTTCGATAATTTCAAATCTTCATTTTAAACTTAATTATGAGGTATTTTGGACATGTCCGGTGGTGGTACTATGTGTCAGGTTGTATCTCAGACAATATGGTTCGTGGGTCCGGTAGTGTACAAACTAATATTTCTTTAAGAAAATATTCTATTGAAAATAAATATAAATCAAGATTATCAATTGCAATGATATTATTAATGATTTTTTCATTGGCAGCCCCCAGTATATCTCCTATGTCTCAAGTTTTAGAAGATAAAAATGAAAGTTTTCATACCTCGAATGGAACATTAGATGACGTCTCTACGTCTACGCTTCTTTCAAATCTTAATACTTCAAATCCAATCGAAGTTATAGGAGTAATGGATGATTCTCAACAAGTACATTTAGTTTGGATAGAGAACGGTACAAACCCTCAATTATACTATGCATTAATTTCAACAAGTGGAATTGATACAGTATTAATTGCGAGCACAGCAGTCGGCCAAAACTCAACAACAGCTCTTTCAAGTCCTTCTTTAGTAATAGATTCAAATTATCGAACACATATAGTTTGGGCAATTACAGATACTGAGATATTATACACTCTTTTAGACTCATCTTTAGATGATCAAGATGGAAGTCCTGGTGATATAGCTTCAATGACTCTAGTATCTACATATACGATTGCTATAGAAGCATCAGGAGTTAGAAACGAACCAGATATTGCAATTGACTCCTTTGATGGAATTCATGTAGTCTGGGTAGATACATATGATTCCCAAAGCACCTTTTTCGGAGCATCTCTGATTTATTATGCAATGTTTGCATTCAATAGTTCAGGAACAAATTCACTTTCTACTTTAATCAATAATACAATTATCACTCCAGCAATTGGTTACAAAGGTAGCCCTGCGATATCGATAGGTACGAATAATACGGTAATTGTCGTTTGGGAAGATACGCGTGGAAGTTTAATTGAGTATGTTGGATTAATAGATTCTTCAGGTTCCATGACTACTGAATGGTTGGATATGTGTGCAGTATTTTATGGTGGTAATTTAAGCAGTGGGGAATATTTCCAAGGCGTCAAACCGATGCTAGAATCTGCTAGTATAACAGTTTTAGAAACACTTTATGCGATAAGTGGTCAAATGAGTTATGCAAATAGTCAGAAGAATTGCGAAGATGCATATGAAGTTGGAGGCTATGGTGACGGACCAAGGGATACTCATCTTGGTCAAAATATGACAGATACATCGGGCGGCATAAGAGCTCTTTCTGATGTAATGTATAATGGTTCCAGTTACAATATTCCATCCGATTGGGGCTATAACAGTGAAATGTGGGGCCCTGGTTCTACATGGGCTTGCCTTTCTTGGAGAGATAATTCAGGTAGTGTGCCAGGTAATCCAGCGACACCAAATGATCATCAATGGAATCCTAATGCTACAAGGCTAATTATTCCAGTGTCTGATGAAGGACCATTTGGAGGAGACCCAGCACAAGATTCTGATGACAATCAAAGTATAATCGAGGCTCATGATGCATGCACTAAGGCAGGAATAATACCAATTGCAGTGGCAGGTACTTCAGCTTACGGCGCATCTACTGCAGCAGGAGGACAAGACAGTGAAGTTCGTTCACATATGATGGATCTTGTGCAATGTCCGTCAACAAATATTGGTACTCAGCAAAGAACTTGTGATGATTCATCTTGGAGCACTAAAGATGCTGGAGGTGAGATGTATCTCTATCCATCAAATAATATGGCTAATTTCGAAGGTAATTTTGAAAGTGGTAGTTTGACAAATGGGTGGGCGGTTTCAAGCACATCAAACGATCTATGGTCTGTAGAATCAGCAAATAATGGAATTATCTACTCAAATATGAATCTATGCAGC
>CAXDMJ010000064.1:0-4635 GCA_963990035.1 uncultured Candidatus Poseidoniales archaeon
GACCTTTAGAATAAACATCAAGATGAATAGGACCATGTATTGTCTGAGTTGTTAGCACTGCAATACCTCCTGACTTACAGTAGTCCTCAATTGTAAGTTTTAATTTAGTATTCTCTGGACTATCATTCTCTGAATCTTGTATAGGTAAATGACCGAGTCCAGTTCCATGGAAATACAAAGCGTCGTAACCTGAATCAATTGCAGCCTGAACTAAATCTGAATGTAGATGTGGTCCTGCTGAAAATTCAGCAATACGGATAGATTCATCAAAGTAAGTTGGAGTATCTGTTTCAACTCTAGCATCATGACCTCTTGGCTCAACAAATTCTATAACCGCTACATCCTTATTCACAAGAATATGAGCAATCGGTTTTTGATTAATAGACTTGAATGCACCTCTCCTAGATGAATGATATTTCCTAGATGCACAACCCGGAAGTACTGCGCAACGACCATCGGAAGAATCTGCATGTAATACTACTACTGCAGCGTCTCCATCGCCACTGGGTTCAGGACCATTCGCCGCCCAATGAACTGCTGCTATGAGATTCTCAGCAGCATCAGAAGAACCTCTATCAGGAGATCTTTGAGAACCTGTTAAGGCAATTCTACCAGAAGGTCTACCACCTTGGCCTGCCCAACCATAAGACATTGCTGCTGCAGTATAATGTAGAGTATCCGTGCCATGAGTAATGACTACGCCGACAGCACCCTCGGCGAACGCCTCTTTTGTCGCCTCTAACATACGATTCCAATGCCTTGGTCTTATGTCATCGGACCACATATTGCCCAATTTTACAGCATTTATCCTAGCTATTGAACGCAGTTCAGGAACGGCCTCTAATAACTCATCAGGCTCAAACCTCGCGGAGACTGCCCCTGTTTTATAATCAACTTTTGATGCAATTGTACCACCAGTATGGATTAAATGAACAAGAGGTAAAGACTCATCTTGGGGAATGGGAGAAGAGGTTTTCTCTTCATAAATTTCCACGGAATCAAGAATCTCCACAGTTTGTACTACCGCTTCAGGATATGAAATATTGTAGCCATTAACAAGCTTCATAGTTACTAATTTAGGCCCCGCTGGAGGTAATGCAAGACCCTCATGAGATGCCTCCCCGGACCAAGTCTTGACGATTAAACGAACAGCGGTTCCTGCCTCTGGCCAATCTACCATGAGACGCGTGGAATACTGCCACCCCATCAAACACACGCTCTGGAAGACTCGGCTGAAGCCTTCATGGGTGGTTAACGACGCGAACCAACATGGAGGGGCAGACTGCCGTACTAGCAGCAATAATGGCAGGAGTTGTTGCAACTACTGTTACCGTACTTATTGAAAAATATGGAGGAGCTGTAGGTGGAGTACTTGGAACCATACCTACTACAATTATTCCTGCTGCTATTGGTATGGCATCAGAAGGAGGGGATGAAGCATTGATGCTTAGTCTATCAATAGTCCCTGCTGGAATGTTAATTAATGCAATATTTCTTTCTATTTGGGCGATTTTACCTAATAAATTACCAACTATATGGAGCTCAAATAAAAGGCTAGTTGTTACTAGCATATGCGCACTAATTGTCTGGACTATCTCAGGTATTGTGACAATTCTGATGGTAGATCTAGCGATAGGTAAAAATTACTCACCATATCAGATTGCTATCGCAGGATTTCTATTAGTAGGAACTCTTGGAACAATAATGTGTTGGAATCTAAAACCTACACCAAAAGGAAAGAATCAAGTTAGTAAAATAATTCTTATCTCAAGAGGATTTGTTGCCGCGACAGCAATAGGAATCGCAGTTATAATCTCAGGATTAGGAATGCCTCTATTAGCAGGTTTAGCGTCTGTATTTCCGGCAATATTTATTACAAGCATGATAGCTTTGTGGTTAGCACAAGGACCGACTGTACCATTGGGAGCAGCAGGTCCAATGATGATGGGAGGAGCATCAGTTGCTGCTTACTCAATTATTGCAATGTGGTCAATGATTGAATATGGTTTATTGATTGGTTCAGCAATCGCTTGGTTTGGTTCTATTATATTGTGGTCAGTCCCCTCATTTGCCTATGTAAATTGGAGAGCAAAAATACAGAAATTAGACGACTCTACATGAAAATGACTGAATATGAATTCATTTGAGTCAATACAATGGTTGTTGCGCCCATCATAGATTCCGATATTCGCAAAGCTTACACTTTACCATCAAAGTACTATACCGAAGATACTCTATTTTCAGAAATTCTTTCCAAATTCCCTAACTCTTTTCACTTTGCAGCACATGTTAGTCAACTTGAGGTAAATAATATCATACCTTTACCTCAATTAGAAAATATCCTTGGCGAAGCAATGATTATTACTAAAGATAAAAAAATAAGATGTTTGTCAAATGTATGCACACATAGAGGGATGTTAATTGCTACAAAACCTTGTAATTTAAGAACTCTAAAATGTGGATATCATGGAAGAACTTTCGAATTAGATGGATGTATGAAGAATATGCCAGAATTTACGGATGTTGAGAACTTTCCCACAGATTCCGATAACCTAAGAGAATTTAATCTCAAAATATGGAATGGAATAATATTTACAGGTGGTGAACAATTTTTTGATACTGTAATCGAGGAGTTGCAAAGTAGAATTGGATGGATGAAAATAGATTCTTTTGAATATGATGAATCTCGGCAAAGATCTTACGAAATCAATGCTAATTGGGCACTTTATGTGGATAATTATCTCGAAGGATTCCATATTCCATTCGTACATGGAGATTTACATAATGTTCTTGATTATGACTCATACAAAACGGAATTATTTGAAGGGGGAGTTTTACAAATTGGTATTGCTAACGAAGGAGAAGTGTGTTTTGACTTACCAAAATCGTCCCCAGACTTTGGAAAGAAAATAGCAGCATATTATTACTGGATATACCCAGGTTTAATGATGAATTTTTATCCATGGGGATTATCTGTAAATGTTGTAAGTCCGATCTCAGTAGATAAGACAAGAATAATGTATCACGGTTTCGTAGGTGAGAAATCAATGCTTGGAAAAGGAGCAGGGGGGGATTTAGACAAAGTTGAGGCCGAGGATCAAGAAATTGTTGAAGCGACACAAAGAGGTGTTTCTTCAAAATCATATGAAAGAGGAAGATACTCCCCTTCTAAGGAAAAAGGAGTACATCATTTCCATAGAATATTGACCTATTCTACAAACAATGATTTTTAGGGAATATCAGCGTCGAAGTATTGATGAATTCCAGTAATAAAACTCTAATCGCATTGTTAATCGTGGTTTCGATGTTACTTTCAGGCTGTACTGAGGCATCCAATGAAGCCTCCGATGAATCCGATGATAATGTCAATAATAATATGCCCTTGCAGGATTGTGAATTAAATAATAGTTGCTTTGAAGAGGAAGAAATAATCATAATACCTCATACTGATGGATGTGATAACATCAATCCAATTCATTGCATGTTGCCATTTCCATCTAATGCTTTTTTAACAGATGACTCAAGTACAATTACGGAAAAAAGAATTAACTATTCCCCTACTAGTTTACCAGGATCAGGGTCAAAATCAGTTATCGAAATACCACTGATAAATCAAATGGATGGATTCAGCACATCGACTCAAATAATGACTGCCTTTTCATCTATACCAAACATAGACATGCTGGCAAGTCAGAATAATATTGCTCCTAGTATGAACTTAGATCATCAAACAATTCTAGTGGATATGAGTACTGGAGAACTTGTAGAACATTGGGTTGAATTAGATGCTAGAGCAGAAGAAGGAGAAGAAGTAATTCTCCATATAAGGACAATTAAACATTTACAATTCAATACAGAATATGGAGTAATAGTACATGGTTTAAGTGATGAATCGGGAGAATTAATTGAACCATCGCAAGCTCTTAGTGCAATTATGAATGGAAATACTACAGATTCAGTAGATATCGAAGATAGAAGAAATGAAATTACACTTCTGATGGATTATTTTATCGAAGAGAAAAATATAGAAAAATCAGAAATACAAGCAATTTGGAGCTTTAATACTAACTCTGCAGAGTCCGCATTGGGTCCAACAATTCAGATGAGAGATGATGCATTACAAAGAATAGGGGGGGGTATTGGTTGTACAATAGATTCTGTTGAAGAAAATTATGGAGACGATGATATTACTTTAAGAAGAATTACTGGAACCTTTACAACACCTCAATATACTGTATCAGAATATACTCCTACATTGATTAATAGAGATGAAAATCGCATGCCTATATTTGTAGAAAATAGAGAAGTGCCATTCACTATGACTATTCCAACTCCTGAGAATAGTACAGTAGATATGCCGATTACGATATGGGGTCACGGTTTCTTGGGACAAAGTGATGGAGGGCCTAGAGGATGGGCTCATACATATCAAACTGTAATGCTTACAACCGATATCACAGGATTTACTAGTGTAGACTATGACCCTATTTCTTTTGCACTATTGGATCCTAATTACTTCACCCACCATTCTGCGAGTTTAGAACAAGGAATGATTAATCATGTAGTTTTAGCTAAGACTTTTTCTGATGCTTGTTCTAACTTAACGGAGTTCTATGATTCGGGGGTCAAGATAGT
>CAXDMJ010000065.1:0-4575 GCA_963990035.1 uncultured Candidatus Poseidoniales archaeon
CTATGGTATCCCTTCAAATATTAATTTTGGCGATCTGAATGATGATGATAAAGACATTCTTCTTTATGGGTCGGGAGGAACTAAAATATCTTTTGAATTTACTTCAGAAAAAGGCTCTTCTTACAATATGCTAAGGTCTTGGGAAGGAGTATTCCATAGAATTCGTAGAACTTATAACGAAACATCATCCGATAGAACTAGGTCTAGAATGACTTCTTTTATGAACGACGAACCTTGTCCAGATTGTAAAGGTCGAAAATTGAATAATGCAGTCAGTAAGGTAATAGTAGGGGGAGTTTCTTTACCCGCAATCTCTTCCTGTAGTGTTTTAGAAGCTCTCGCTGTTGTCCAATATTGGAGAGCAGGAAAGTTAGACAATACTTGGGAAAAATTAGGTAGAGATAAACCCAGTAGCCAAATAATATCTTCAACTAATCAACTTTCTGAAAGGTCAATATTTATCGGTACTGAGATAATTAAAGAAATAGAAGCACGTTTGAGGTTTCTTGCATTAGTGGGTCTAGATTATCTTACTTTAGATAGGCGGGCCAGTACACTTTCAGGCGGAGAATCTCAAAGGATTAGACTAGCAACACAAATTGGAACTAGGCTAACAGGAGTAATGTATGTTCTTGATGAACCAAGTATAGGACTTCATCCACGCGATAATGATAGACTTTTGGAAACACTTAGAGAACTTACAACTTTAGGTAATACATTGCTTGTAGTTGAACACGATGAAGCTACTCTTAAGCAAGCCGACTGGATTGTTGATATTGGCCCAGGGGCAGGGAAAGAAGGTGGAAAAGTACTAGTTAGTGGCGAATTAAATGAATTACTTTCAAACGAAGAAAGTATTACTGGGGCATATTTATCTGGCAAAAAAAGAATACCTATCCCCGATGATAGGAAAAAACCTGATAATGATAAATGGTTGCAAATTCTCGGAGCAAGAGAAAACAATTTACAAAATATTGACATTTCAATACCTTTAGGTTGTTTTGTAGCCGTCACAGGAGTTTCTGGTTCGGGTAAATCTTCTTTGATAGCTTCAACATTGGCGCCAGCTTTACTCCGAGAGATACACGGTAGTGACACTTCGCCAGGCCGCTATGATAAAATCGAAGGATTCCAAGAGATCGATAAAACAATTGTAATAGATCAATCTCCAATTGGAAGAACTCCTCGTTCAAATGCTGCAACCTATACAGGTGCCTTTGGGCATATCCGTAATCTATTCACTGAAACAACAATGTCAAAAGAAAGAGGGTATTTACCTGGGCAGTTTTCATTCAATGTCAAAGGTGGACGCTGTGAATCATGCAAAGGGGCGGGATCAATAAAATTAGAGATGAATTTTTTACCGGATGTTTGGGTGACTTGTGATATCTGTAAAGGTAAACGTTACACTAGAGAGACTCTAGAGGTAGAATGGAAAGGAAAAAACATTCAAGATATTTTAGAAATGTCTGTAGAAGAAGCATCATTATTCTTCAAAAATCAAAAATCATTAAATCGTATTCTAACTACTTTGAAAGACGTTGGTCTCGGATATATCAGATTAGGCCAACCTGCAACAACTCTTTCCGGAGGTGAGGCCCAAAGAGTAAAACTAGCTTCCGAACTTCATAGACCAACTAGGAGCCATACTGTTTATATTTTGGACGAACCAACAACTGGACTTTCGTTATTTGATGTACATCAGTTGACAGAAGTCCTCCTGCGTTTACGTAGAAACGGCCATACTGTGATAGTGATCGAGCATCATCTTGATGTAATAAAATGTGCAGATTGGGTAATAGATCTAGGTCCTGAAGGTGGAGAGTTAGGCGGATTTATTGTGGCAGAAGGACCACCAGAAGAAGTAGTAAAAGTAAAAGCCAGTTATACAGGATTGCATCTCAAAGAACTGCTAAATTAGTATTTGTAGGGCTAAGATTTGAGTACGACCTCCCTTTGGGCGTATTATGTATCGTTCAGGCAACCCCACACTTTCAGATTCTACTTTTGACAAATCGAATTACCAAGAAGCATCTTGGTGGAATGAAAGTTCCAATTTGATGACTATGGAGGGAACAGTGGAAAAAACTGCCATACTTTTGATTATTACAACAACTTTGGCTATAGCGACCTATACACTTTTCCCAGGCCTTGCAGTTATAGGATTTCTAGGAGGATTTATCACGGCAATGATAGTAATTTTTACTAAATCGACCAATCCAGTTTTGATATGTGCCTATGCTGGGTTTGAGGGCCTTGCTTTAGGTGGCTTCACATTTTTCATAGAGGTTGCAGTGGAGTTTCCAGGGTTAGGAATAATTGCAGCCGCAATAACTTTTGCAATTTTAGGATCCATGTTAATGCTTTATCGAGCAAATTTAATTTCATGGGATAGGAACCTTGCTATTGCAGTTTATTCTTCATTAGGCGCTATATTAATCATATATCTTGCATCATTCATTGGGATGTTTTTAGGATTTGAAATACCTTTGATTCATGGTAATGGTCCAGTAGGAATTGCCTTTTCCTTGTTTGTTATTGGAATAGGGGCTCTTTGTCTAGTTGCTGATTTTGATTTTATAGAGAAAGGAGTCGAAAGAGGCGCTCCTAAACAATTAGAATGGAGAGCGGCTTTCGGATTAATGATAACTCTAGTTTGGTTATATGTAGAAGTACTGAAACTACTTGCAAAGTTAGTATCAAGACGATGAGGACAGTATGGAAACTGACTTAATATTGGCATTGGCTTTAGCCGGGGTTACTTTGGGTGTTGTAGAAGGAATAAAGCCAGGACCTCTTCTTACCATGGTAATCAAGGAAACACTTTCAGGCGGCCTTAGAGCTGGTGCTTGGACTGCAGCAGCACCAATATTTACAGATGGTCCGCTAGTAATCATCAGCCTTTTTGCCGCAGGATGGTTTGCCACTCAACCATTTGCACTTTTTACAATTTCAATAGTTGGAGGAATATTCCTAATCAAGATGGGGATCGACTGTTTTTCAATACAGCCTCCAGTTAGTGATGAATTACTTACGGGTGCTAAAGGAGCGTTTCAAAGAGGTCTTCTGACAAACCTATTGAATCCAAATGTGTATGTGTTTTGGTTTTTGATAGGTGGGCCTTTGATGGCAACTGCTGCCAAAGAAGAGCCCTTAGCGCCTATTGCATATGCTGTATCATTTTTAATTTCAATAATATTAGTCAAGACCTTCATAGCATATATTTTCGACAAAAACCGTGGTAACATTTCTGTAAAGATGTATAAGAATGCACTTTCTCTTTGTGGTATTGCAATGTTAATTTTTGCCGCAGGTTTTATTCTTCAAGGAATTGACATCTGGTCAAACGGCTTTTGAAGAATTTTATGCCAGAGTTTGAGGCCCACCCTCTGGTAAATCATTCAAAGGAACAGTAGAACCTCTAAGACTAGGGCCCAGCATCATAGTTCCATAGATTCCCTCATCAATAAACTCATTTCCTATATTGTGCGAAAGACCGAACCAAGGCCTTCCATAACTATCGACTAAAATATCTATGAAATCTCCGAAGCCACCACATCTATTGTACCCGCAATCAGCCTCCAAACTCAAAGGATCTCCAAAATTATTTACTTGAACTGTGGTGATTAGAGGAGTGTCACTAAACGAATCTGTCATGACAGAAATATACCCATTCCACGTATCTCCTCCAGTGTCTCCAAGGTATGCAAAGGCAACACGGCCACTATCTCCTGCAGCAACAGCAGGGAAACCGGTACCATTCAGTCCAGGGGGAGCAATCATCATTGGGTCGCTCCAAGAATCTCCTTTGTCAAGAGAATATGAATAGTAAGGGAGGTCGTCTACGCCCATCCACATTGCATGCAGATTATTTTCTTCATCAGGGTATACTTGTGCCTCTTCCGCATTCCATGTAGCGGCCGTACCAGTAATGTCGGTTGGAAGCTTGTGTTCAGACCAAATCAAACCCCCATTTGTACTTCTGTATATTGAATAGCCCTCACCATCGCAACTTGGATTTCCTCTGTAGAAATTGCCGTCATTAGCCCCTACCATATGACCAGTCAAACCTCCGCTGTTACAATTGACTGGAGCGCCTGAAACTTGCTGTGTCCAAGTCAAGCCTCCATCGAAACTCGAAGAACACAGCGGATGGGGAGCGTTCCCATTGATACAGAATACCCAGGTTGTTGGATGCAATGGCGCAGGATAAGGCGAGGAAGCTATTGTTTGATGATCTTGAATCGAAGTTCCCGAAGCACCTGTTGGCAAAGGGGACCAAGTTTCTCCCTCATCATCTGAAGTTTCAACAGTCATTCCTAATAGGGCATGCATATCGAATTTCATTATTCGATCTGTCCAAGGGTCTACGTAAACATAAGGATCATTAGAATTTCCAACCGGAATTAAAGTAGGACTGTAAACATCCTGGCATGAATACTCGGAAACATTAGTCATCTCAAAAAGGTCGCTACACTGAATAATTGCAGTAGCGCCAGCAGCTCCATTCCCGTAACTAGTCATGTAGATATTGTCTTGAGAAGTAATTCCAATCGTAGGCTCAAAAGTTGAAAA
>CAXDMJ010000066.1:0-4121 GCA_963990035.1 uncultured Candidatus Poseidoniales archaeon
TCATGTAGATATTGTCTTGAGAAGTAATTCCAATCGTAGGCTCAAAAGTTGAAAAGCCAATTCCATAATACGTTCCCTGGGCACATAATGGGACATTTTCTCCTTGTAATATCGAAGTTCCATTAATTATGGACGGAGCAATCAATGCATCAATGGCCCCTGGATAGTGGTACCAAGTATTGTTAGCGATTCCATTCGGACAGAGGTCATCAAATGGTGATTTTTCTTTCATTTCTTCTACTGTATTTCCAGCAAAACAACCAGAGATCATTGGTGCCAAGAGGAGTAAAACCAAGCCGCCGGCGATTGTACGCATATTCTTCCGACTCCATAGGTATACATCAGAATAACGGAAAATCAATCACGACATTTTCAAAGTCGAATTCCCTCCGACTGGTAGTTGAGGTAAACTAATTAATTCTCCATAAAGAGATGGGCCAGTCATAAATGTGCCAATAATTGCCTCTTCAAATCCTGCAGCGTTATGCGCCAAAGCCACCCAAGGCCTTCCTTGATCATCAATCTCAATATCTATGAAATCTCCAAAACCACCACAACGAATATTCCCGCAATCAGAAGTATCATCTAATGGATCACTGGGAAGATTTACTGCCACACTAGTGATCAATGGCATATCTGCAAATGCATCTGTCATTACTGCCATATATCCACCCCAACCGACCCCTCCTGTAGTGGTATTATTTTCAGTCACATCATTCATTTCTCCGATATAGCCAATTGCGACTCTTCCAGAATCTCCAGCAAAAATCGTTGGAAACCCAGTCTCTTTAATTCCTGGTGCTGAAACCATTAGGGGTTCTCCCCACGAGACTCCTTTATCCTGAGAATTTGCATACCAAATCATTTGGTCGGTTGAAATCCAAGTTGCATGAACATTTCCTGCTTCATCTACTGCTGTAGCAACTTCATGTGAGTGCCAACCTTGTTGCATTCCAACTTCAGTAGTAATGGTATGTTCACTCCAAGTATATCCTCCATCATGAGATGCATATACAGCAGGGCCTTCACATGAGGGATTGCCCCTGTAGATGGAACCATCAGAACCACCGGCAACATGGCCATGGAGCCCTGAGCATTGATTGCCTACCATTTCGGTAGGATACCCAAGCTGCTGAACATCCCATGTATGCCCTCCATCTAGAGACCTAGAGCATTGAGCGCCAGCGGCTGGTGAGCCAGTATTAATACAGTAAACATATACTACATCTCCAACTATTGCGTTAGGATGAGGCATAGATGCAATACTCTGATGGTCCTGTGGAGCATAATATCCTTCAACTGGAAACGGCGTACTCCAAGTTTCGCCATCATCATCAGAATATTCTACGAACATAGCAGTAAGGGCATGCATATCAAACTTAACCAATTTATCATTAAATTTATCAACATAAAGATAAGGATCATTTGAATTAGGAGTCTGTCCTTGATCATCACTCATTCCAAATGGGCCAACATCTTCCCAAGTTTGTCCCTGATCAGTAGATCTAATGATGTGAGTTCCATCCCCCAAACCATTATAATTTGTAAAGAATATAGCTCCCGAAGAGGTAATTCCTAAAGTAGGCTCAAACGTATCCCATCCAGTCCCATAATAAGTTCCACTAGCATAAAAAGGGGCATTATCTCCCGAAAGATTGGTTGAAATATTCCTACCCGCAACCGCTAAAGCATCAGTCGCATCTACAGTTGAAGGATTATCGACAGTTCCTGGGTAATGGTACCAAGTAGTCATAGGGACATCTCCTTCTTCGAAAATAAAAGGCCCACTTTCTTCGATTTGTTCCTTGTTTTCCCCAGCAAAACACCCAGATAATGTTGGAACAATCAACAGTAAGCCGACTATGATTGTAAGGGTACGCATATGTTTCCGAATTTACGATAGCATAAAACATAAACAGTTTCATTGTGTGTAACCAATCATTTCCAATCATTATCTATAATATTCGGAATAGTGTCAGTTATAGTTTTACTAAGGGGTGTCCAATTCATTTGCAAATCATTTTCTGCAGGTGAAGCGTCCCAGTATAATTTATTTTTCAAATGTCTTTTCGCCCAAGAAATACTAACTCTAGGATGAAATGCACAAACAATTAATGCCATATAGTAAGGTAACTGCCTAACAGGCCATTTCCTTTTTGGATATTTTTGTTTTAGAATTTTAGAAATATCTGCCCACATCATTTCACCAGCGACAGTCAAATATCTCCCCTTATCTTCACCCATTGTTAGAGCTCTTACGTGTGCTTCTGCAACATCTCTTACATCTACTATGTTTATTTGCATAGGCAATATTACTGGTAATTCTCTATTTACTAGCATCATTATTACCGACAATGAGCCTTTCAAATGCCGAGAGGAAAGAGGCGGTCCGAAGACCATGCAGGGATGTATTGTAACCATTTTCAGTTTTTTCAAACCTTCTAAATTTTCATGCCAATTCCGTACAATCATTTCAGCACTATATTTTGCTAATCCATATGGATTTTGTTCCAGTGTTGCATCAGATGCAAAAGTTTCAGTTGTAAGGGTCACCCCATTTTCCCAATTCTCGGGTCTAATTGCAGCGGTCGAGGAAGTATGGACAAATCTCTCAACAGTCCCAGACTTTTCAATAGCCGAAATTACGTTCTTAGTTCCTATTACGCTTGGGTCGACAATTTTAGATTGAGGGGTTTCAGAACTTATAATTACAGCAGCAGCAGTATGTATAACGTCTGTAGATTTGGCAATAGCGGCATCTACGCTGTCCGAATCAAAAAGATCCATTTTTACAATTTCCAAAGAACCTCCATTCAAGATTTCAAGATTTTTCAGATGATCTACTCTTTCCGGATCATCAACGTCTCTGACAGTAGCTCTGACGTTTTT
Source organism: uncultured Candidatus Poseidoniales archaeon (assembly GCA_963990035.1). Classification (GTDB taxonomy): domain Archaea; phylum Thermoplasmatota; class Poseidoniia; order Poseidoniales; family Thalassarchaeaceae; genus MGIIb-O2. The sequence continues at coordinate 2,890 of CAXDMJ010000066.1, forward strand.
TCCTTTTGATAATAAGTTGGCTACAACATGGCTTCCAATGTATCCACTGGCACCTGTAACTACGACGACCCCTTCGCTCATACCCTTTCGTCAAGGATATAGCACTTCGACTTAGCGCATCTATTCTTCTTTAATAATTTCTTTATTTTTAGATAACCAACTCGGCGCCCACCAATTTAGGTCACCCATTAATCGCATAGTTGCTGGCACCACCAAGGCTCTGACTATACTGGCATCAACCGCTACACCCAAAGCAAGCATCAGTCCGAATTGTTTCATAATAACTACCGAGGATGTGCCAAATGCCGCAAATACAGTAATCATAACTAAAGCAGCTGAAGTGATAATCCGGCCACTCTTCTGCAATCCTACCGCTACAGCTTTTGTATTATCTCCTGTACGCTCCCATTCTTCATGAATCCTGGATAGCATTAGGACCTCATAATCCATACTTAACCCAAAGAGAATAGCAAAAATCATCACAGGAGTTGTAGGGTCAATTGGTTGAGGTGTAAAATTCAATAATTCTGCTCCATTTCCTAGTTGGAAAATCCATATCAACACTCCAAATGATGCGCTTATGGATAAAATATTCATAATTAGTGCTTTTATTGGTAAAATAACAGATCTAACTTGGAAGAATATTAGGATATAAGTGGATATGAAAATAAATGCTAGAGCGATGGGCATTTTTTCTGCTACAGCATCTAAAACATCTTGATTATACGCGGCAAGTCCGGCAACATGAACCTCTCCTTCGCCACCAAACTGCATATTTTTACTTCCCAATTCCCTGATATTTTTTACAACAACTCTTGCATCTTCGCTAGACTGATCGCCCTCTATACCAACGACCAATAATATGACTCCTTCACCTACAGATGCTTCTTTGTGATAATTACGTTGAAGGGCTAATATCCCAGCCTCTTCAGCTGTTAAATTTTGATCATTCGATTCATCCCAAAAAGCAATCATTTCATCTTGACTCATCGAAGCATCAAAATGAGCATGAGTATATACGTAACTGGCCTTATTAATATTCAAAATTTCTTTTGAAAACAAATACAAACTCCGAAGATTCTCTTCTGAGAATGGCTCTACTCCATCCTCAATCTCAAATACAACAAGAGCTGTATTTGCAACATTTTCTGGCCATTTTTCATCTGTAATTTCCAATCCATTTCTTGCCTCATCATCAGGACTTAGGGCCTTCCAAGTTACAATTCCCCACT
>CAXDMJ010000067.1:0-3983 GCA_963990035.1 uncultured Candidatus Poseidoniales archaeon
CAGATTCTATATTTGCAAGCAGGTTCCATGTTGCTTCATTTTCTAAATCTCCAACTTCAAATCTAACAATTGATCTGACTAAATCTACATCTACTGTATATGTATTTTCTAATTCATAGAGTAATTTTGTAGTTTCATTATCTGGATAAAAAGCATCTTCAGAATTATCAAAAACTATGTATTGAGCAAATGAGGATAAGGCTAGAATACCTATTATAGCTACTGCAATTACAGTTTTTGGTTTGTCTACAGACATTTCGCTTAAGGTATCAAATGGATTTTTCATACGATTTTCCTCTGGGTTTTATTACTTTCAATGCTTTATTTACCTGTCCATTTATTCCTAAATGGCAGATTTAGACTCTACGAGAGTGGTGGACGCTAAATGGTGGACGCTGGGGGATTTGAACCCCCGGCCACCTGGTTGCAAACCAGGTGCTCTTCCAAGCTGAGCTAAGCGCCCCACGAGTCTCCGGAAACGTAAGGGGTTCTTGAGTTCAACCGTAGTGATATCTACTCTTTTTCAGATTTGACTATTTCCAGACCAACAAAAAAGACAGTAAGAATTGAGATGAAAATCACTGCTTCTAGGAGTTGTTCTTTCGAACTTTTCTCAATCACTTCTTCATTCGTGTCTCCAATAGGGGCGTTATCATCTGCAGTATGAACATCTTGAACATAATTAATATAAAAATTAATTTCAATTGTTGTATTATTTTCTTTGATTTGATGAACCATAGAGATATTCCCAGGCAGTAATCCTTCAGATGGATCTAGAAGTATCAGAGCATGTTTATAGCATGAATCATCTACTTTTTCTCCAGTTTCATTTAATTCGCAAGAACTAGATATCCAATTGGTTGCAAAATCATCAATTCCTTCGAATATATTATCTCCATCAGCATCCACTAAAATCCGATGTTGGACTTCTTGTCTATCATCTACATTACGAAAGAAAAGAGTATCTGTTTCTACTAGAATACCTGGATTAATTGACGCTGGTGTCAGTCCATCTTCTGTGATTAAGATATTGTATTCTTTTTGGTCATGAGCGGTGACAATTGAAGGAATCAATAAGATAAAAAATATTCCGAAAGCGACTAGTATCCGCCCTCTCATAGTTAACCCTAAGTCTCCGATGACTTCAACATGACTGGTCGCTTCCGAAGCATCATGGACAATCGGAGAGTTGCTCTTGTTGGCCTTCTTGTATTCTGTTTGTTCTCTGCCAGTATGGCGGCGATCTTACTTTCTGACGAGAAATCAAATTCTATAGATCAGAGTTTTTCAATTCTTGATCCGCTTTTACAAGATGAGGGGCACGATCATAGAAATGCAAGTCAACATGTAATGTATACAGATAATATTCAACCTATATCATTCAATCAATTAACTGCTCCAGGTAATGCTGAAATTCAGGTGGCAGAATCTCCTGATGGTAACACCTACGCGTACATTGCTGGTTGGTCGGAATTGCACATAGTAGATGTTACAAATCCAAATAATACAACAGTTACAGGAGTTTATGTTGACCCTAATACTCAAGTTCTGGATGTCAAGTATCTACAATATAATGGCGATGAATATGTCATTGTTCAGAATCAGTTAGTTGACCCTGGAAATGCAGATCCTAATGTTGGAGAATGGGGTGACCCAGTTCAAGTAACGGTCACTCTGATTGATGTTTCCGATAAATCTAATCCTACTTATGTTGATGCCTGGTATGATGCTGATCATCCTAGTGGCCCTCACAACCTATACACACATTTGATTGATGAAGAATGGTATATCTTCGTCGCTAATCCTGATTATGAACAATGTGATGTTGGTCAAGGAGATGCTTGCGGTGGAATTACAATTGCTCATCTTAACTTCGACGGGCCAAGTGATAGTCCTAGAATTCTGAAAGTAGGAGAAGCAGAGGTAAACTGGCAAAATACTCTTGGTGGTTGGATATATATTCACGATATGACAGTCCAAACATGGCCGGGTGAAGATCAGCAAGATCCTCGTTATGGTCGAACTTACATATATGGTGCATATTGGGAAGCGGGCTTAAGAATCTTCGATGTTAGTGATGTACCTCATCCTCAAAATTCACCAATAGAGTACGCATTTATTGCAGGTGGATGTGCGGCTACATTAGGTACGCAATTAACCTGTAACTGGAGAGCTCCTGAAGTCGGCCAATGGATGGAATTTGCTGATCTTGATGAAGATGGACAGATAGATTGTGGTTGTACAGGAAATGAAAATGGCGGCCGAGCATCCTATATTCATTATGCAGAACCAATGGATGATATGGTCGATGCATCACATCTTGGCTATCCTCAAGGGAAAATGCATTTGACATTCTTAGCAACTGAAGTATTAGAAACCACAGTTGGAACTGGTCTTGGATATTTACTCGATACAACTGATTATGAGATGCTCAATGGCCAAATAACATTCAAACCTAAAATAATTCATAGTTGGGAGATTCCATTCGCTGAGAGTCATCATATTCCAGGTGGAGATGAATGGCTATTATTCAGTCCTCATAATTCTGATGCTCAAATCTTCCCTACTAATACGGCAGGGTTTCCTGATCAAAGTCTTGGAGGTAATTGGGATGGTCGTATCTATCTCTCTAGTTACCATGCTGGTTTATGGATAATAGATATTGAAACTCTAATGCTCGAGGGGAAAAATGCAGATCTAAATCGTACGGAAGTACATTCTGTTTCAACAATAGGATATCATATACCACATGGACAAGATGGAACACCACTTTCAAGTTCTTACTATGACTTTGGTTGGACACCATTTATTTGGGCAGCAGAATATCATAATGGTTACACTTACCTCTCATGTATTACTACTGGTCTCTATATCGTACAATTAGATATTGATAAGCCATATCATGTCAGTTAATTTTTCTAAACTATCAACCGTAGCATTCACAAGTAAAACTTTCTGTGTATGACTCGTAGCCGAGGCATTGCCATGAACAATAATTCCAAACTCCCTCTTTTTGTGATGACTCTATTAATGATAATGGCTCCATTATCTGGTTGCCTTTCTATGTTTGATGACAGCGTCTCATCTGATGAAAATAATGATGAATGGATAGACCCTGTAATTGAAATTGAAAATGAGAATCATTCTCATAACGATCTCTTAGCCCATGCTTTATCTACTTCGAACTCTCAATTAATTGATTATCATAACTTGAATTGTGATGGGAATGTTAAACCTCCTGCAGAGTTAGATAATGTTGCAGGAAGAGCTTGTGATAATGATTTCAAAAATGTAGGTCCTACTCCAGGTGATAACTCTGAAATATCAATTGAGGGCAATTTCATGGAAGATTGTGAAATTTATGCTGATGGTACAGGTGGTTGTTATGCATATGTTTCCAGTTACAATCAATTTGAAATATTGGATATCAGTAATCCTAATGATATACGTCTTTTGTCTACATATTACGCTGAAACAGCAAGAATGATTGATATCAAAGTTACAGAGGATAACAACTGGGTTTTGGTAAATCAAGAATTGACTAATAGTGAACTTGATCCCATACCTAATGATGATGATGCAAATTCTGGTGCTAATAGGCTTGATGTAATTTTTGTAGGTGACAAGACAAGTCCGGTCAAGGTGGCAGAATGGAACAATCCTCCTGCTGGATTCCATAATCAAGATTTAGCAGTATACTGTGACTGGGATCCTGCTGCTGACCCATCAAATATCTGGGATGAAGAAGACTGCCATCTGTTCCTTTTTGGCGCTGATCCTTATCCAGAGATGGTCGAAGGTAGTAGCGGTACTTTCTACAAAGGCACTCAAGTATTTTATGTACCTAGAGGATTGGAATCATGGTTACCTGTTCAAAATGAGGAACAAGAAAATTCCAGTAGAGAGATTATTAGATGGGGCGGATATACTCCTGAGCCATATACTACTTGTGGTGGTTCCATTTTCAATCATGACAATGTTTA
>CAXDMJ010000068.1:0-3575 GCA_963990035.1 uncultured Candidatus Poseidoniales archaeon
CATCAGGACATCAAGAATATAGTTTCCCTTTGTTAGTTCCTGAAGATCTTCTTGAAAAAGAAAATGAATTAGTTTCACGACTTAAAGCTGCTAGAGAGTTAGGAGTAGATCCCTCTGAACTAAGGATGGATGAAGAAGATTCAGGATTTAAAAAAGAAGTATACTGGGTGACAAAAGGTGGGGAGAATGAACTAGATGTACCTATGTTTTTGAGACCCACTTCAGAAACTCCAATGTATACTATGTTCTCTCTTTGGGTCCGCAGTCATGCGGATTTACCTCTTAAAACATTTCAGATTGTTAATACGTTTCGTTATGAAACTAAGCAGACGCGCTCATTTATTAGAGTTAGAGAAATTCATTTCTTCGAGGCCCATACTGTACACAAGGACGAAGAAGGAGCAACTCGTCAAATAGAACAAGATGCTGAAATTGTTCAAAGATTAATGAAGTCTTTGTGTATGCCTGTTTTAGTTTCAAAGAGACCTGTTTGGGATACCTTCCCAGGTGCTTGGTATACTACTGCTGTTGATGCAATCATGCCTAATGGTCGTACTTTGCAAATTGCTACTTATCATCATTATCGTGATCAATGGGCTCAAGCATTTGATCTAAATTATGAAGATTCAGAAGGTAAGACTCAGAATTGCCACCAAACTACCTTTGGTATGTCTGAGAGATTACTAGGTGCAGTAGTAGGTATGCACGGTGATGATTCAGGTCTAATAATCCCTCCATCTGTAGCTCCATATCAAATTGTAATGATGCCTGTTGCAGCTCACGTCAATGAGGCAGTAATCCCTAAAATTCATGAAGTAGCCAATCAACTCAGAGATTCAGGTTTCAGAGTTCATGTTGATGACAGGGACATTCGTCCAGGTGGTAAGCACTACGATTGGGAAATTAAAGGTGTACCAATAAGATTAGAATTAGGACCTAGAGATTTAGATGGCAATAAATGTGTGTTATCTCTTAGAACAGGGGGTAAAATTGATGTCAGCCTCGATGGCCTCTCACAAACATTAACTCAACATCTTGGTGAGATTTCAGAGACTTTATTGAATCGATCTTTATCTAATATGTCGGAATTAGTTCAGAAATTCCCTGGCCTTAATCAATCTGAATCAGGATGGGAACTTAAATCTCCAATTGAAGATGGAATCGTCTATGAATTACCATTTGATGGTAATGATGCAGATGCTGAGGTATTAGAGAAAACCACTGGATTGACCTTACTGGGTGATTCTACTGAACCTTATACCACTGCTTTGCCTTGTGCTATCACTGGAAAGTTAACTACACGTAAGCAGCATCTTGCTCGAATGTATTAATTATTTTTTCTTTTTCGTCAATCCGAATAGAGAAATGAATGCGAATATCATTAGTAGCATTCCATCAATTATTTCTCCATCTCCAGTTTGTCCCCATGCATCAAGACTAACATCATCATAGTTCATTATCTCATTCCATTTCAATCTTGGATTATCTTCACAAAGTTTTGAACTTTCGATTGTTGCTAGAGTATTAATTTCTGAGCTAACATAATTTCCATTTGTCGTAGCTATTATAGTTCCATTTTCATCTAGTAGTTTCGATGAATATGCATAAGGCTCTGTTTGAACGGTTACACTAGTTGAAGTAGAAAATGAGTTACTATTTGCTATCCAAAATAGTTGGCCACTTTCGACTAATTCCTGAGAGCCATTTTGTGAAATATCCCATGTAATAGTATATGTCTGATTTACAGTAGTATTTTCTATAGTCCAGTATATCGTCAATGTATTTTCATTAACTTGAGGTGTAGATCTGAACTCTATTTCTCCCATCGTTTCCTCATCTTCACATAAATCAACGATTGAATTAATTCCTACAACGATATTTGCACTAATAATAATTAGTCCCAATATACCTGCTAAAAAGACAAACTTTCTTCTTTTATTTTTTGGATTCTCAGTATTCTCATCTTTTTCTTTTATTTCTTTGATAGGAGTGGGCATGATCACATCATGGGTGAATTCACTGTTCCCTACTTGTTCTACTATCTCGTCGACTTCTACGGGCGTACTAATTCCCATTTCATCTAATGCCTCTCTTCCATATATTCTCTCAGCAAGCTTGTAATATTCTTCATAAATCTCTAATTCCGAAGGATCCATAGACCCATCTAATAGATCTCTGAGTCTTTCGGCCTCATTCATTAATCCGGTTTCGGACTTCACTCCTTCATGAATGAAACCCAAGAAAGCATCTTCTTATGTATATTATTTACGCTTTATCGCTGCTTTCGCTGCACTGATTATTGCATTGAAATCAATATTTAGGTGTGACATCAGTTCAGAGGTGTCCCCGCTTTCTCCAAATCTATCCTCTACTCCTACCATCTCTAATGGGGTAGGGATGTTTCTGGCTAGATATTCTGACACTCCTCCTCCTAATCCTCCGATAACAGAGTGGTCTTCTACAGTTACGATACAACCACATTCTTTGGCTAATTTCCCAATTAATTCACCATCTAGAGGTTTGATTGTATGCATATCAATTACGCTAGCATTAATCCCTTCTTCAGATAACTTTTCTGCGGCTATTTTTGCTTCATTGACCATAACGCCGCATGCTATTATTGCAACATCATTTCCTTCTTTGACAATACTCCCTTTACCTATTTTAATTTCTTTAACATTATTCTGAGTATATACTCTAGGGACCTTATTCCTAGCAGTCCTTGTATACGATGGTCTGTCATGATTTAATAATTGTAGAGTTAATTCTTCAGTTGACAAGTCATCACATGGATGAAGGACAGTCATATTAGGTATTGTCCTGTATATCGCTAAATCTTCTATTGATTGAGCACTACTGCCATCAGTACCTGTATGTATTCCTCCATGACTACCGCAAATATGTACTACTAAACCGGGTCTAGCAATACCATTCCTCACTTGTTCAAATGCTCTCTCAGTAAATATTGCAAATGTACTTGCAAATGGTATTTTTCCTGATGATGCCATTCCTGCCGATACAAGCATCATATTTTGTTCAGCAATACCCATTGAGATAGTTCTTTCAGGGTTTTCCGCTCTAAACAAACATGACTTAGTTGATTTACCTAAATCCGCTTCGAGTACTACGACTCTTTGATCTGATGCTAATTTTAGTAATGCAGAACCATAACCATCTCTCGAAGCTCCACCTGATGACGGTGCACTCATGATAATTCCTCCAATGCGAGAACTAATTCTTCATCAGTTGGTGCTTTTCCATGGAATGCTGGATTATTTTCCATAAAAGAAACACCCTTTCCCTTAATTGTATGCGCCACTATTGCATAGGCTTGAGTTTGATCATTATTAGCTTGTTTTATTGCTTCAACTATCTCAGTCATATTATGTCCATCAATTTCAATAACTTTCCAACCAAATGATTGGAACTTTGCTCCTATATCTCCAATTTCCATTTGAACTTCCATGAAATCATCATTTTGTATTCTATTTCTATCAATTATAACATTTAAGTTTCCAATATTATGGAAACTTGTTGCCATGGCTGCTTCCCAAATTTGTCCTTCTTGAGTTTCA
>CAXDMJ010000069.1:0-3148 GCA_963990035.1 uncultured Candidatus Poseidoniales archaeon
GAAATTGTAGAGAGTTATTTTCAGAGAAGAAGTTTAGTCAATCACCAGCTTATGTCATACAATGACACAATTTTAGGTGGCGAAGGACGCATTAGCCGAATGGAAAAAATCGTACGTAATATTCGCGTGGGTACTGACGAGCCAGTAGAAGAAATACCTGGTGGTAAAGATGCAGGTGGAGCAATAAAACTTGACGTTCTTGAGAAAGAAATTTATGTGCGCTTAAAGGGCCTAAGGTTAGGAAACCCTACAATACGTGAAGCAAATGGTGCTGAGCACCCTGCTACACCTATGGAATGTAGAATACGAAAACTAACCTATTTCTCACCTATCTACATGGATTTCATTATCTACCGTGATGACATACCTCCAGAGCCTGGTCAGACTCATGGTTCTATAGAAGAATCAAGTGTCCACATAGGGAATCTACCCATAATGGTTAGATCTGCAAGATGTAACTTACATCCAGACCACATTGCTGGTTCTCAAGAATCACCTAGGAAATTATCTCCTCATACATCTTCAGATGATGCAGAATATCACGAGACTCTACTAAGGAAATTTGGAGAAGATCCAATGGATCCAGGAGGATATTTCATAATCAATGGTACAGAACGTGTACTAATTTCAATGGAAGATCTAGCTCCTAACCGAGTTACCGTTGAAAAGAATAAGAAATACGCTCATGAGACTGAAGTTGCTAAAATTTTCTCTCAGAAAGATGGTGTGAGAAAACCTCTGAATGTAGAAAAGCGTCGCGATGGTATGCTAATGGTAAAAATCCCTAGTGCAGGTACAGCAGCAATTCCAGTAGTTCTTTTGATGCGTGCTTTAGGTATGCAAAACGATAGAGAGATATTTGCAGCAATTGCAGGGCCTGTCGAGGCAATGAAATATACTGTGGCTAATCTAAACGATGTCAAAGACAATGAGGAATATGGTGTTGAAACCTCTGAAGAAGCAGTTGCTTGGTTAGAGAAGAAATTTGCTCATGGTCAACAAAAAGAATATCGTGAATCTCGAATACAAAACATGCTCGATAAAGAATTATTACCTCATCTTGGTTCACTCCCTGAGGCCAGAGAGAAGAAAGCAATATTCTTGGGAAGAATTGTACGTCAAGTATTAGAAATGGCAATTACTAACAGAGATCCTAATGATAAGGATCACTATGCGAATAAGAGAGTTCGTTTAGCAGGAGACTTAATTGAAGATTTATTCAGAGTTAGTTTGCAACAACTTGCTCGTGACCTCAAATATCAACTCGAGCGTCATCATAATAGAAAGCGTGATTTAAAAATTAACGCTTGCCTAAGGCCTGACGTATTAACTTCAAAGATTATGCACGCTTTAGCTACTGGGAATTGGGTTGGCGGTCGTTCAGGAGTCAGTCAGTTATTAGATCGTACAACATATTTGGCAGCATTGTCTCACATGCGCCGTGTTACAAGCCCTCTAGTTAGAAGTCAACCTCATTTCGAGGCTAGAGATTTGCATCCTACTCATTGGGGAAGATTATGCCCTAACGAGACCCCAGAAGGACAAAATTGTGGTTTAGTTAAGAATGCAGCACAAATGATAGATGTTTCTGAAGAAGTTAACGAAATTGAAGTTAAAGAATTACTGAAAGAAGCAGGGGTTGATGATTCTCCAGCTGGTTGGGCTGATGGATCAAGAATCCACGTAAATGGTGATATTTTCGGATTACACAAGAGACCAAACAAACTCGTAGCTCAATTCAAGCGCCGCCGCCGACAAGGCCGTATTAGGCCAGAAGTAAGCATACGTCATGACTCAGAAAACAAAGATGTATTCATCAATACTGACCGTGGACGAATTCTTAGACCACTTCTTGTACTAGATGAAGGAAGTTTAGTTCTTTCAAAGCGTACACTTGATGGTTTAAGAGCAGGTGAATTGTCATTTAATGACTTAGTAAATACCGGAGTTGTAGAGTGGATTGATGCTGAAGAAGAAGAAGACCTTCTAGTGGCCCCTCGACCTTTCGATTTGCCAGAATTCTCTCCAAAACATTCTCGTCCAATAAATCCTGAACATGTTGAATGGATGAACCTTGGAGATTTAGAGAATAAAAAAGAGGCTCATCTTAGAGCGGAGGTTAAACTTCCAAACGGTGAAACAGTTATTGAAGAATTTACAGTACCTCTAAATTATTATCAAGAAAATTTAGAAAAGTTAGTTGCGCAACAAACAAAACAAAACACAGTTCTTGCGTATACGCATGTAGAAATAGATCCACAATTAATTTTAGGTGTATGTGCATCTTTAGTCCCATACCCTGAGCATAATTCTACTCCAAGAGTTACAGGTGGTACGGCTATGGTTAAGCAAAGTCTAGGACTACCTAGTGCAAACTACAGGGTTCGCCCAGATACTAGAGCACACATTATGCACTATCCACAGCAATCAATTGTTGGTACTAGAGCTATGAAGTCTACTGGATTTAATCAAAGACCGGGTGGACAAAATTTCGTAGTTGCAATTATGAGCCATCATGGGTATAACATGCAAGATGCTATTGTTATGAACAGAGCATCAGTAGAACGTTCTATGGGTCGTTCATCATTCATCAGAACATATAATGCTGAAAATAAGAGATTCCCTGGCGGACAAGAAGAACGAATTGAAGTACCTGGTACTGGTTTAGATGAAATTAAAGGTTTGAAATCTTTCAATAGTTATTCGCATCTTGAGAGAGATGGTCTCCCTGTACCTGAAGAATGGTTAGAAAGTGGTAAACCTGATTCGAAAGTATTGGTAGGAAAAACAAGTCCTCCTAGGTTCTTGGAAGAATCTGCGGGTGCATTCCTGCAAGCTCAAGAGCGCCGAGAATCTTCTATGATGGTTAGAAACGGCGAAATGGGTTGGGTTGACAATGTATTCGTTACAGAATCATTAGATTCCGGAAGATTAGTAAGAATTACTCTACGGACAAATAAAATCCCAGAATTAGGGGATAAATTTGCTTCTAGACACGGCCAGAAGGGAATAATTGGTAGACTTGTAGATGAAGAAGATATGCCATTCACAGTTAATGGTGTAGTACCTGATATCTTGATTAATCCTCATGCGATTCCATCACGGATGACTGTAGCACACGTTCTTGAAATGATTGGAGGTAAAGTCG
>CAXDMJ010000070.1:0-3113 GCA_963990035.1 uncultured Candidatus Poseidoniales archaeon
GATGGACGATAAGAGTAGTTTCCCTCCCACTTGCAGTTGTTGGGATTTTTAGTTTTATTGTGGAAGGGCAAGACTATGCAATTAAAACATACTTAATTCCTTTAGTACTTGCAGCTATTATCAGTCAATGGTTAATCAATAAATCAAAGGTTAATGCAAGTAATAAAAAAGTTAGAGATAGGGAGGCTTTCGCTTCTGTTGCCTTAGGTTGGATTCCAGTCATTATTCTTGGTGCTATGCCCTTTTGGTTAGGAGGTACATTCCATGGTCCATACGATTTGATTAGTAACGATGCCAGTATTGTAGAAGTTCTTCGCGGTTTACTCTATTCTTGGTTTGAATCAATGTCTGGTTTTACGACTACTGGTGCCACATTAATTGACACCACTCTAAGTCCTATTTGTATCAATGCCGTTCAAGATATTGATTGTATTGCTGAGCAACCAAAGAGTATTTTACTTTGGCGTTCTTTAACTCAATGGCTTGGAGGAATTGGAGTTATAATGCTTGGACTATTGATTTTCTCCAGTGTTCTTGGTGGTGGTATGAGTCTAGCAAGAGCTGAGTTAACTGGTCCATCATTGTCTCGTTTAAGTCCTAACTTACAATCTACTGCAAGAAGATTATGGTTAATTTACACTGTTCTAACAATGTGCCAAATTGGTTTACTATTCTACCTAGGAGATATGTCAATATTTAATTCAATCAATTATTCTTTAACTACTCTTTCATCTGGAGGTTTTGGTACGTCAGATGGCGGGATAATGGCATTTGACTCTGCTTTAATTGAATCAATAATAATGGTATTCATGCTTCTGACTTGTATTAATTACAGCCTCTATCATCTCATTATTGCAGGTCATTCTAAAGAGGCATTAAAAGATGAAGAACTTAGAGGTTATCTATTAATCATATTTATTGCATGGCTAGCAATGGGATTGAATCTCTTACGTTCAGGAAACGGTGATGAAGGTTTCCTAGAAACTATGCGACATGCGGCTTTCCAGGCAATTTCAATATCAAGTACTGGATATTCATCTGCTGATTTCTCTAAATGGCCCATTTTTAGTCAATTTGTTCTTCTTTTATTGATGATAGTTGGTGCATCAGCAGGTTCTACAGGAGGTGGATTAAAAGTTCTCAGGATCCGCATTGCTTTCGAATTAGCCAAGAGAGAAGTTCTTCGTATAATCCAACCTAAGAAAGTCATAGCAATGAGAGTTAATGAGGAACCTATTAATGAAGATCAAGTTTTCATTGTATTAGGAATGATTAGTTCTTGGCTAGTTCTAGCTATGAGCTCAATGTTATTTATTTCATTTATGGAACCAAGCTGGAGTTTGGATGATGTTCTCTCAGTGGTCGTTTCTTCACTCGGCAACACTGGTCCAGCATTAGGGCAATTTGGTCCTACCTCAACTTGGTCTGGTATGAGTGATGTGACATTATTTTGGACTTCAATTTTGATGTGGTTCGGTCGTCTTGAGCTACTTACTGTATTGGTACTATTACATCCTAGAACTTGGACAAATATGAATTAATCAGAATGAATCCAATCTAAATTGAGTTCCTGAATCTTCTTCTTTTACTTCTTCTTCTTTCTTTATTTCTTCCTGTACAGGAATAGGATCATATTCTTCTTCTTCACTTTCTAATTCATTAAATGCTTTGAGAATTTTAACACCCATAGGCTTTGATTTAGCTATACCATATAGTGAAAGATGGTCTTCAGCTGTTAATCCTAGTTTAACCGATAATGATAGATCCATTGGGTCTCCTCCAATATCTTGGTCATGAACTGCTAATAAATTCGGCCATAATTCTTCTCTTACTGATGCTTTGCTTGTATCCAGTTGCTTACTTAAATTATCTATTACCGAACTCGTGATTCCGCTCTTACCTCTTCTCAAGAAATTAGGGAAAGTGATGAAAGGATCTCTTGCAGAGTCTATCGGTTTCATGGCTACAGCAGCTTGTGCAGATAGCACTGAGCCCCAATACCATGACCTATATGCTCTATTCTTGAATTTAGTTGCAAGGGCTCTGTCTGCACTAACCATTGCAGGACTTAATTCTTCTAATGTTCTGTTATCAAATACACTTTGATTATTCCAGATGAACCATGAAATCATTTGGTCAGGATCTTTATCTGAATTAAGTAATATTTTACCAGCCTCTTTTCCTGATCTACTTTTGTATATTGCTTTTAGTGCTTTGAAAACATCTATTTGAGAATCTCTCATTGCCACAGACGCCAGATCTTCCACTGCTTCCAAGTCGATATGCTCTCCAGAAATTACAGATACAGCCTGTAAGTCTCTGATTAGTGCCCTTAGATCTCCCGGATTTCCTTCAATTAGTAGCTCTAATGCTTCTGGATCTATTGAGTGCCCTTCACTATCCAATACTCTTCGAGAAACTTTCCTCATATGCATTTTTTCTACTCTTTGAAACATAATCTGATCTGCAAGCCTTAGTAATCGCTGTTGATTTGTTTTCCAATTCCTGCCACTCCCCCAAAGTCTCATCGGATTATTACAAGTCATAATTATTGGTTGCCGACTTTTACTTAAGAGATTCATAAGTTCTGCTTTTCCTCCTGAATCTCCCTTTATTGAAACTTCTTCACCTGTAATTTTCTTTTCTATTGTTTCATCTTTAATTTTTGCAAAACTCCCACTAAGGTGGTCAACTTCGTCTAGTAAAATCAGAGTCCGACCATTTTTAGTAGGATTTCCTGAGAATTGGTCTAATGAAACGTGTTGTGACCCTCTTGTTGCTGCTTTTCTTATAGCAGCAGCATTTCTTTCTTCCGAGGCATTTAATTCTATAACATTCCAACCTTTTTCATTTCCTATTGCTTTAGCTAATGTTGTCTTCCCTACACCTGGTGGACCAGATAGTAATATTCCTTTTTTCGAAGGAGGATTTGGCGAATCCCATTTTTCAAGCCAGATTCTTATTCTTCTAAGTTGAGATTCATTACCTTCCATTTCTTCTATCGAAGCAGGTCTATATCGCTCAGTCCAATCTTCGACCAAGTGCTCGTCCACGGTCTATGCTTAAGTTGGCACTTATTGAAGATTCGTTAGAATAAAGATGAAACATTACCT
>CAXDMJ010000071.1:0-3026 GCA_963990035.1 uncultured Candidatus Poseidoniales archaeon
TCTAGATTATGAGCGTAAACTTGCCGAGGAACCTTCTAATGACGAAGAAGAGTGAGACCACTCGATTTGAAATATCTTTCAGACATAATGATGCGCAAGCATTAGCTGCTAGTTTAGTTACTGAATGTCAATTTATTAGAGATAATGATACTATAACTATATCTGAAAAGGCTTCGACTTTTGTTGATATTAGGGCCAGATGGAATAGTTTAATGCGTGGGTTGATAGCATCAGAGCAAGCCCTTAGTGCTACAAAGGGTGATTAAATGGATGATGTAGACTCTCAAGAATTTCAAGCACTAGTGCAAGAATTACAATTAGTAAGGACTCAAATACAAACAGTATCAACTCAGGTAAATGAAATTTCTCTGACCTTAGAATCACTTTCTACGCAAGATGCTAATCGCCCAGTCTTTAGAGCAGTTGGAAATTTATTGTTAGAAGTTGATGATAGAGAAAAGTTAGTAGCCGAATTATCAGAATCTAAAGAGACTTTTGAAAATCATCTCATGAGAATGGTTGAAAGAGAAAATGAACTTCGAACTCAATATGAAAAAGTAGTTGATTCAATAGAAAAATGAAAGGTGTTTCAATGTCCAATTCGATAGAGGACTCTACTCCTTTACAACTTGATATGTTGATACTTCAAAAAAAAATCTCCCAAGGGGATTTAGAAGGCGTTGATGTCTTCTCTGAAAAAATCTTGAATCGGTCAAAGTCTACCATTGAACGAGATCATCTTGTTGAGGCTCGAGTTAGGATGGATCGAGCATTATTGGGTATTGTTGATGTTAATTTAATTGGTGCAGAATTAAGATGGTGCGTTGATAGACTCAATGCAATATGTCCTGGTTCACCTTTACATGGCCTAGCGTTACTTAACTTAGCGAATTGGCATAGGAATGTTGGCGAATCAATGATGTCACTGATTGTTCACGCAGATATTAGTAAAGAAGTAGGTCACCCAGATGATATAATTGGACTTTCCCGATTAGAAGCCGCTAGAATCTATGTCACACTAAATGATCTAGCACCTGCAATGAGACATCTTTGGTCATCAAAACAATATTTCGATAATAATAAAATGTCTTCAGAGAGTTTAGTTGCGTCTTTGGAATGGTTGGATTTAGCATTGGAAGAAGTTTCAGATACAGCACCTAATATGGAATATAGGATTGAAAATTCAGTTCCTAGAGAATCCAGTGGTGCTACTTGGATACCTTCTAATCCTGAAGATGTGAAACTAATAGTCGAGCAACTATTACCTATTCTTACGAGAGATCTTTCTGGAATTCAAAGGAATGATATTGGTTTAATCATTGATTCTTCGAATATTCTTGGTTATGGTGACTGGAAGAATATATTATTAGAAAGAATAGAGGAGATTCAAGATCCTAAAGTTTTGGATGCACTCCAATCATAATTGATTAATTTTTCAATTTCTCCTTCGCCCCAATATAGATCATCAGGTTTTTCTACACACCATCCTACTTCTGCAATTTTTTCATCTTCAGATTCCCAGCCATATGGTTCGGGTTCTTCATCAACCTCTACTAATACAACAATTCCTCCTTTGATGATAGAGTCATCTTCTGCAACAGCGATTCCTAAACATCCAGTCTCTTCATAGAGTTCTCTTAATGCTGCGATATCATTATCTTCTCCATCTAATTTTTCTCCGCCAGGTAATTCCCAACCTCTTTCTAAATGTTTAACCATCAGCCAACATGGCACGTCAATCGATTTCTTTGGTATTGCCCAAACAACTACCCATGGTTTCTCAGTTCTCATCTGTCATCTCCTCCATGATTTCCTTAACTAATCTTGTTCCCATTTCATTTCCCTCAGCCGCTAATTGCCTCGATAAGAAAAATGCTCCTGAAAGGTTGCCTTTCTCTCTGAGATTCGCTATTCTTTGATAAATATCCACGTTTTTCTCTTCATTATCTTCTGCATCTAAATTTTCGACATAATTTTTGGGAGTAGCCATATTCTGCATTTTTCTCAAAAATTCTACACGGTTCTTTACAATTGGTTCTTTCCAAGGGATGATTTTTTCTCCATCCATCTTTGCTTCCATTCTCTTCTTGTATCTATCTCTAACTTGCAATGTAGGGAAATATGTTTGTGCTTGATCATAGCAGAACCATGCTTCATCATATTCCGCTCTTCTTTCATGCAATTTCCCAAGTTCATTCCATGTTTCATGATTCGAAGGTCTTTGCGCCAGTAGTATTCGTGATAGATGAATGAATAATTCTTCATCACCATTATCTCTTAATCTCTCAATTCTTCTTGAAAAAAGTACATTTGCTCTGACATCTCTCAAGTCTAATGTCTCTACTCTATGCTTGAAATTTTTGATTTGATTATCAATACCTAGTACATTTTTTGCCCATTTATCTGGGTCTAAAGGGTCAATTTCTAACCCTGCATGTAGCAAATCCATACCATTAGAAGTTAAATCTACATTCTTTAATTGATTTAGTAATTCAGGATCTCTCCCAAGTATTGTGAACAGTTCTTCTAAAACGGCTCTTACACCGTTTTCATCACCTTTTAGGATTTTTATTTTAGTTAGAGTTTGCCAATTTTCAGGATTAGTAAAGTCGTATAATACAGCT
The DNA here is from genome assembly GCA_963990035.1 of uncultured Candidatus Poseidoniales archaeon. GTDB lineage: Archaea > Thermoplasmatota > Poseidoniia > Poseidoniales > Thalassarchaeaceae > MGIIb-O2. Next base: position 2,625 of record CAXDMJ010000071.1, read on the forward strand.
TGTTTAGCACTTTGTTCCGCCCAACTAATATTTTCATTATTTTCTGAAATCTTAAGGAATTTTTCAGCCTGACTCCTGTGCCTATTACCAAGACTCCTTCTTGGATGTTGTAACTTTCCAGTAATGTCGATATCTGCCATTTTTTAGCCCTCAAAGTACGGATTCATAGGGTGATTTATCAATACCTGGCGGTAAACTAGCATCCATTCCTATCTTACTAGTCAAACCGTCTTCCGATCTACTAGGGTCTAAACTAGATCCTTTTTGATTTGATAAGATGATTGTGTCTTTATCCGGTTGCCATCTGGTCATTAATGCCCATTCTACTCTTACGGGGTCAGATGTGTCTATATCTTCGTCTACTACTATTACTTGTTTCATAGAGGGATGTCCTTCTAATGC
>CAXDMJ010000072.1:0-2958 GCA_963990035.1 uncultured Candidatus Poseidoniales archaeon
TATATCCATCAGAATTCCCTAGGTAAATATCTATTTGAGCTCTCAAACCTAACTCCGGATTATCAAGGAGATCAGTACCTATTTGATCAGACAGAGTCATAGAAGATTCCCAAGTTGAATTGAATTGAGAATTAGGTACAATATCATCAATAATAGTAAATGTCGAATACCCAGATATTAGTAAATTTAAATTATCATCATCAAAATTATCATTATCTGTAGCATTTACTGATATATTAGAAATACTTATTAAAATTATTAATATTACAAAATAGGTGCTATTCTTTGTTTTATTCATTGAACTTACCTCTGAGAATCGTGATAAATTATACATGAACCCATGTCATCAATATTTACAGGTATTATCCTATGTTCAACTGCAAATTCTATTTTTAGCTTCTCACGAATACTATTGTCACCATGAACTAAGAAGAATCCTCCGCCTCCTGCACCGAGTAATTTAGCGCCATTAGCACCGGTTGACATAATTGCCTCATACATTTGATCAAGGAAATTATTACTAACAGATGATGAAATTCCTCTTTTCATATCCCATGCTTCATTTAGAAGTCCTCCTAGTTTAGATAAATCTCCAGAATGAAGAAAATCTTTAGCCTCATCAGCCTGCTCCCTTATTCTTAATAGATTATTTATAGCTGATTTCCCTTCTAAAACCGAATTAGAAAGAACTGACGATGCTGAACGACTTTGACCCGTAAATATTAAAGTAAATTCGCTGAGAATTTTTGAACGAGTTTCATTAGAAATATCGATTGGCTCTACTGAAACTTCACCATCTTTACGAAATTTGATTGTATTTATACCACCATAAGACGCAGCATATTGATCTTGTCTACCAATCGGCTGATCCAATATATCTATTTCAATTTGACAAGCTTCAGCAGCTAATTGAGATGGAGATACCGACCTTCCCGCAAAGGAATAAAGAGCGTTTAGTAAACCAACTGTAACAGATGAAGATGAGCCTAATCCAGTACCTCTAGAAGGAATATCTGCAATAGTAGTTATTTCTACTCCAGATGTTACTCCAGTCATACGCATAGATTCTCGAACTAGTTCATGTTCTAAATCTTCAAAATCATCCACCATTTCTAGCTTCGAATAAGATACTCTAATCCTATTATCGAATCTTTGATTTACTATGACATGAATATATTTATCAAGAGCGAGGGAGGTCACCATACCTCCATTATCTGATGTTTGAGAAAACCAATCTGCATCAGTCCCTCCGCCACAGAAAGAGACACGAACTGGTGTCCGACTGATTATCATTAGACATAGGGGATTATTCATTACTCATCAAGACAGCGGAATACAGACATCAAAGGTTATGCTTCAAGGGCAATACATATGACCAATGCATCATACGATAGAATAGGGGAAAGAGTATGGGCGACCTTATCACGATGGATGATCTTACGAATGAAGAAATATTGCAAATTCTTGATGATGCTAATATTCTGCTACCAGTTGCAAGAGGTGAATTATATTTACCACTACTCCAGGGGAAAGTTTTAGGGAATCTTTTCTTTGAAAATTCTACACGAACAAGGATGTCATTTGAAACAGCAATGAAAAGATTAGGTGGAGAAGTATTGAATCTAAGTTCAATTGGTTCATCAGTTGCTAAAGGAGAAACTCTCTACGATACTATGCAAATGGTTGATGGTTACTCAGATATCGCAGTAATAAGGCATCCAAACCAAGGAGCTGCTCAATATAGTGCGGATGCAGTTGATATCCCTATTCTAAATGCAGGAGATGGTGCCGGAAATCATCCAACTCAAACAATGCTTGATTTATTCACTATCCGTGAAGCTCATGGTACATTAGAAGGACTGAATGTAATGATGGTAGGTGACTTGAGGTATGGTAGGACAACACATAGTTTATCTCATGCACTTATGAGGTTTGGAGCAAAACTAACATTAGTATCACCTAAATCACTAAAAATGCCGACTGAAATCGTTTCAGACTTGAAAAGTCATGGAGGAGATATTAATGAAACAATAGATATGGCGTCATCTATAGATTCAGCAGATGTCATATATATGACAAGAATACAAAAAGAAAGATTCCCTGATGAAGAAGAATATAATAAAGTTGCAGGAATTTATAAATTAACTGCTGGTGACCTTGGAAATGCTAAATCTGGGATGATTGTCATGCACCCTTTACCTAGGGTGAATGAGTTAGATTCTAGTGTAGATTCAACAAAACATGCAAAATATTTCCAGCAAGCATTCAATGGAGTACCTACAAGAATGGCTTTGTTATGTAGAGGGCTAAGTGTGAATGTTCCAAGGAAGGTGAAATAATGAGTGAAATGAGACGTGTTACTGCAATATGTAATGGCACCGCAATTGACCATATACCCTCAGGAAATGCTTTACAAGTACTAAAGATGTTAAGATTAGATGTAGGAAGATCTAACCCTATATCGATGGTTATGAACGTACCAAGTGGAAAAATGGGTAGAAAAGATGTTCTGAAAATTGAAGATAGAGAATTAAATCAAGAAGAATTAGATCGTTTGGCATTGATTGCTCCCAAAGCATCAGTTGCAATCATACGCAACTATCGTGTTGCAGAGAAAAGAACTATTGAACTTGGCTCAGAACTAGTAAATATTGTCAGATGTTCATTTTCTAATTGTATCACTCAGAATAGTCGTGAGCCTTTGCCTCATAAATTAAAGATAATTTCTTCGGAACCTATGGAAATTCGCTGTTCATATTGTGGACGTCATCAAAATGTAGATGAAATGGTAGAATTTATAATTTAATTATCTTCTAACCAATGCTTCATAATGCAAGCTTGACATATCTGGCGACTTGTTACTTCTCCACACTCCTCGCAATATTTAATATCAGATTTAGTAGGATTAACTTCACGATATAACTTTCTAATTTGATCTAAAGAATGTAAAAGACCATG
>CAXDMJ010000073.1:0-2541 GCA_963990035.1 uncultured Candidatus Poseidoniales archaeon
AAACCCAATACAAGCAACCCGATGTACAATAACCATAAGAGCCCATGAATGGGTCCAATAACTCTAACTAAGATTTCATTATCTCCTAGATATTTTAGTGGTACAGCAATTAGGTACAAACTTAATGTCGAACAAGTTTCTGCAATACCTGCTATATAGAAATAATGCATGATACCACTGTTCTCACCACTCATAATGTCACGATATCATCGGGCCAAATAATTATTTCCCCCGCCTCATTAGTCATGAAATTAATAAAGTATACTACGCTATATCCATTCCCTCTGCTCTATTGTCCACCTTTCTAAAACTCATATGCGTTTCTTCCGTATAATTGAGTAGAGATTCATACTCATTTACTAACCATTGATCAAATTTAAGAAAAGGTACCCTTTAATAGAACGGAAAGAACATATAAGATTACTTCAGTAGATGAGTTATGCTTCTAGATGACATGTATAACTACATTTCAGATAATGAATGGTTAATAGGATTAATTGTTACTGTACTTGCTATCATTTTTTTAGTTCTTCCGATAATCATTATATTCTTGAAAATAACCAATAATATATTCCCCTATGTCGGTATCCGAGAAATTAAAAGATGGTCAACAAGTGTCATTTTACCGTATTTTTTGTGTATTCTATTTATTGTTGGCTTTTCAATCTCCCCTGTTATAGATCAGATTCAGAGTAATGATTGGGTTACGACTGATGCGATAGTGGATTTTGCTGAAGAACGTCAGGAAACTAATTGTGATGCTGAGGGAAATTGCAGCACAACTTATTGGACTCATGTTGAATATATATATGAATTTGATAACAATACGTATTCTGGAAATCGGTATACGTTCCTCTCTAATATGAATTCTGGTCATGCCAATGAATATCCTACTGGCATGACAATCTCCGTATTTGTAGATCCTGATGAACCAAATGAATCTTTGATGGTCAAAGGTTGGTCTGGAGTTTGGATTGAAGTATTGGTATTTCTATCGATTTTTGCTTTACTAGTAATACTACTCAGTACATCTATCATAATATTCAAAATTGCTTATCTACTCCAATCATCGGCGAAAAAGCAACAAGCGATTAATGCAAGAACAAACTGGACATTATTCAATCACTTCAAGGAATGGTACGAGTTAGTGCCAAGTATACATAATGGGATGTTGAACTTCTCATTCCTTGCTTTCAACAGGGCGCCTAGAATATGGGTCATTGTCGGACCAACAATATTTCTGATATTCACCATCGTAAACGTCGCTTATATCAGCGATAGTCTGTCAATTCTATGCAGCGCATTTACATGTCTAATACTCCCACTCTTCGCCCTTTTGACCGCGAAATCCTTCGAGAAGACTCTCCCAGAACACTCCCACAAGAGATACAAATTGGTTTACGACGCTGCTCGCATGGACGGTCAGGGTGGCTGGGACTCTGATCCAGAGGCGATGGAGCTTCAAGCTATGGCAAGGTCTGCGTGGATTAAGAAAAACTCCAATTCATTGAATATGGACGAGGCTCTCCTGACATCTGCGATCTTAGATTCTCAGGTCCAATTGGATGGTGGATCTCGCATTCTGAATGTCCGATTCGATGGACAAGATGGGACAATTGAAGTTAGAAACATGAATGACATATTAGATAATCTAGGCGAAATTGATGAAATTGCTATAATTTATCTTGAAGATTCAAAGAAAATAGGACGACACTTAGAGTTTAGGAGTGATGATTCGGGAGATGATTGGTACTTCCACATCAGGGAATTTTTAGGTGAAGAATTAATTCTTCAAGAATCAATAAATATGGACCACAACCATCTAGATATGATTGAGATTATCTCCAATGCTCTAGAATCCTTGGAAACAGAAGATGATGAATGGTGGACCTGATATTGGAGATTAAATCTTAAATCCGGATAAAATACTAAAAATGAAATACTAATATTAGAAATTGAAGTTCATGAGTGGAGCAGCGGTTGATGCAGGTAATGGTTGTAAATATACTCTGGGTGAATCCATTAGCTGCAATCATATTTTAGGTGTAGATTTAGAAATCTGGTTCTGGTTAGCTTCAGCCTTATTTGTCATCATTGTTTTTGCAATGAGAGTCCTAATTGGCATTTACAGAGGAGAAAATGTTCTAGATGTGCTGGAAAAAGAATTGGATGAAGCGGTCAATTTCGACTTAGATTATGACGACAATGATGATTAGAGTAACCAAATTCTCTAAATCCTTGGATAATATGGCGCGTCCGGATAAAGATTTATCACTAAAATAACAAAAAAGACGTATGAATCTATAGATAATAAATGACTAAGTGCTTTGATAGTTGCCAAGAGGCATGAGTCAACTAAAACCGATGATTATTGTATTACTAATGTTAACATCCGTTCTTGCTGGATGTACTGGTACTGACACTACTGATTTAGAACAACAGATAGAAGATTTGCAACTATCTAATGATGAAATGAATGAGACCATCTACAACATGGAAATTATACTTCAAGAAAGAGATACTGAGATTGCAACATTGAAC
>CAXDMJ010000074.1:0-2539 GCA_963990035.1 uncultured Candidatus Poseidoniales archaeon
CGTAAATTAACCAAACGTATGGAAATTAGTTATAATCAATTATTAGCTAAATTAGGGCCAATATCTTCTATTGATGAGGGAATAGAAAAACTCGATAAATTAATTCACCCTCGTCACGCCAAGCATTCAAGGAATTTCTTCACTCATCCTTATGTCCAAAAGACCTTGAAATTTAGTGATAGTCCAGAATTAGTTAAAGAATCATTAGGTGAATGGTGGAAAGTAGGTAAATCTGAGGATAAATCAGCAATTCCTTGGTCTGACGATAAATCAGAAATTCCTTGGTCCTCTATTCCTGTTTCAGAAAATGTGGATATATGTGGTGATCCAAGTTGTTCCACTGGAGTTAATGCCTTTGATTTCAGATGTTTTACCTGTAGGAAAAGATATTGTGATACGCATAAAGGCACAGGTATTGATTGTAAATCCTGCGAATCTTTAACTAAGTAAATACGCTTTTACTATGGAAATCTCCTCTTGGTGAAAGATCTTGTTCCACTGCCCAACGAACTTGTTCTCTTCCATCTTTACTGTAACCATACATTACTTCTCCTGGACTAACTTCAAAATTCCAATGCTTTTGGAAAATTGCTGCATCTTCCTTATTTTGAGCAAGTTTCTTGGGTACTGAATGGAACATAACTAACCTCTTTTTCTTTGTTCTGAAATATTTTCCTATGACCTCAGGAAGTAATTTGCTCACCCAATTGTCACTAATCATCTTGACATGTCTTGGAATCATATATCTTGGATTATCTAGTGGACCTAGCACTTGTTCCATTGCTTCTGTGAATATTTTTGAATCTTCTTCAGAGGCATCTTCAAGATATGCCCTCATCCATCCTCCTCCTCTATCTCCGGATGCAATTGTTGGACTTGTATTCAAATTACCAGTTTCTCTTAATGCACCGGAAACAGCAGTTGCTATTGCGAGTACTAATGATTCATCATTCCATTCTGGTTTCTGAAATGAAACACTCAATATAGGCCATCCACCTGAAAATCCATCCTTCATTTTCATTTCAATTGCTTCTTTTGGTTTCGCATTAAACGGTTCACCAATTTTCCATAGTTCTCTGGTTCTTTCTCTATTCCTAGCTCTACGTATCATTTCATCATTGAATACGTCTAAAGTTTCCGAGATTCCCTCTGGACGAGCTTCAGTAAATGCAGCATGTACATGCCCTACTCCCTTCTCAATAGCACTATCATCACAAACTCCATAGAGTCTCGAATGCTTTCTTTTGAAACGATAATAATCATCAAAACCTTTACTGAATTCTTCTGCCAAGCATACAATATCCCAATTATTAGCAACCTTTTCTGGATTCTTTTTATCGAGTCTAAATGAGCGCCCTCTTAATTGATTAATGCTCATACTAGTTGTTACTGTAGTCAAATCAATTAGAACATTAATTTTACTTGCATCCCAACCTTCTCCAAGTAGACCTCTGGTACCTACTATACATTTTGTAACTCCTTCTTGAAATAATTCAGTAATCATTTCAGTATAGTATCTAGGCTTCCATTGATTACCCCTGCCTCTAATTTCACTATAACCGTCTTTTTTAGTATGCTCAAGTTTAATTTCTAATCCTTTTTCTTTAATCCATTGTTCAAATCTAGGTAATATTATTTCACATAAATCATCATCTACTAACACGGTGGAACCAGTCATTAGAACGGGATTAAGTCTATCAGTTGCCTCATCAACTAGAACCGAACGGAATGCTGCAATAGCTCCACCCGCATTCTTATCTAGAACTCCTTCAACTAGAGCCGTAGCAGATGTCTTCTCAAAGTCTGTAACAATTACTGCTCTAATATCCGGTCCCAATGCTTGCATTTCCGCAGTTAAGATATCTCTCAAAGCATCATATTTTGCCGATGCATACGCCATTACACGCCCGACTGGTGACGCACATGGTCTCATTCCAGTCTCAGTAATTTGATGACCTAGCATTCTCAGCCTTTGGATAGCTACTTCTGCTAACTCATGATCTTTTTTATTTTTTGAACGAAGAAGCCCATGTCTGATATAACGATCTAATAAGGTAATCATGACTTGATTTTTTGTCAAATCCAAATCAATTAATTTTTGTTCAGGATATGGGACATTTTCTGGTAAATCTATATCTTTATACAGGAGATAAAGTCTAGCAGAATTAGCCAAATTTTCATCTCTTTTAACGAACGAAGTCCAATTTTTTACTGACCCACTTGGAAGCAATAATTTATTTAGAATTTCAGTTAACCAAATATCTAATTTTGGTGTTCGATTTTTGGTATCTTCAGGTCCATTACTAATTTCTTCAATTAACTCCTCAAATTCTTTATCAACATTAGCTATATATCTTAATTCCTCGGGATTTGGCCTTACAAAATAGGCTAGATCTTGATAGGGAGATAAATTAGAATCTCTAACTAATGCTGGAACAGGTACTTCATAATCAACTTCTCCAAAAAATTCTTTGTATCTTTCACCATCATCAATACTCACAGAACCAATGTCAGGAGGTGTCGCTGTGAGCCCTAAAAC
>CAXDMJ010000075.1:0-2398 GCA_963990035.1 uncultured Candidatus Poseidoniales archaeon
GATCCAAGAGGATTCGTATTTGTTTCTGATATGGTTTCAGGAGTCTATGTAGTTCAGTTCGATGAAGATTATGATCCTAGATTCGATTATCCACCACTTTGGAGTATCGAGTAAAGTTTTTTTTGAGGTGTGTTTTATGAAATATTTGACCTCATTGGTCCTAATAATGATTATACTAATTGCACCCGTTGCAAATGCTCATGGCGCAAACTCTTTCCAATTTATTATGAGAAATGGTTCAATTCAGCCAGATGATGTCCAAGTATCTCAAAATGATAGTATTGGTTTCAATAACGTAGTTATGGATTTAGAAAGAACTGTTACATTAGAGAATCCTAGTAATTCTACTCACAACTGGTCTTGTACCGCTTCTCCATACAATAATTCAGGAACTGATGATGAATGTTGGTTATGGCTCGATCCATTGAATTGGTCTGCTGGTAATTATAATGTAATTGTATATTCTAATGGAACAATTTGGCAAAATGTGAATATTAGTATAGTTATTGATGCACATAATGAGACTACACCTACATTTGTGCTTCCTGGCGGGAATATTGGACAAGATACCCCGGTAGAAAATAATTCAATGAATTTCCTTTTGATCGGAATATTAATTTTTACTGGTGCTTTTTTCCTAAGAACTAAAAATAAAGAGATAGTGTCATCATCCGAAGAAGAGAGTAAGGTGAGTAAATGATTAGAGAGGTTTGTACAATCTTGCTATCCTTATGTTTCCTGACATCTGGATGCATCGGTTCTCAAGAAGAGGTCGATATTTTCTATGGTGAAGATATTAATCCTTCTATTTCAGCTAATGACTTTACATTAATTGATGAAAATGGAGATAATTTTTCATTATATGAATTAGAAGGAGATGTAATTGTCATTTCCTTCCTTTTCACACGTTGTCCTGATATTTGTCCAGTAGTTAGCGCTAATTTGGCCTATGTTGGTCAAGAACTAGGCGATTTATACGGTACCGAAGTTCATATTCTTACAGTTACAGTTGATCCATGGACAGACAATTCATCAGTACTGCAACAATATTCCGATGCCAGAGGTCTAGAATGGCCACACCTTACTGCTTCTGATTCAGATGGCGATGGAGTTGGAGACTTAGACTTAATTCAGCCTGTTTGGGAAAATTTTGCTGTAGGTTTAGCGACCTATGATTCAGATTTAGACGGTGATGGAGTTGCTGATGGATTTGATATATGTGCCGATACTGGTTCTAATGAGTCAGTAGATAATGAAGGATGCAGCGAGAGTCAAAAAGAATCTGAACAAGTCAAAGTAATGCATCATCCACTTAGTTACTGGGTTGATCATACAACTGGTACAATTATTGTAGACAAAGAAATGAATCAACGCGTTTGGTGGGGAGATACTGATTGGAATGCAGAGTTAGTTCTTGAAGATATTAAATTATTACTAGCAGAGTGAGTTGAGATATTGCGAATTAATATTCTGTTTTGCATAGTAGTTTCATTTACTTTATTTTCCTCAGGATGTATTCAATCAAACAATAATATTGAATTATTTGGGACTGAATACAAAAATCCTCCAGATGCACCAGATTTTACTCTTTTAAATCAAGATGGTGAATCAGTAACGCTTTCTGATTATGATGGGAAAATAGTAGTTGTTGCTTTCATATACACTTCCTGCCCTGATGTATGTCTCGCAATTTCAGCTAATCTTGCTTGGATTCATGAAAATTTAGGAGAATATTCAGATGAGGTAGTAATTCTCTCAATAACAATTGATCCTGCTCGCGATACGGTGGAAAGATTCTCTCAATGGACTGATGCAAATGGATACGAATGGGACCATCTTTCTTCAGAAAGGTCATCGACATTAGTTAATGTTTGGAAAAGTTGGAATATTGTTGTAGACAATGATCATATCAATGCTAGCCAGGCTCCTGAAGATTCAATGAATCGATTGTCAGTACTTTATCCAGATAATACTTCTGTTGTTTTAGATAATCCCTGTTTGAATCCAATAAATAATACATGTTATAATAATGGAAATGAATTTGTAAATAATTCATTTAATGATGCCAATATCACCTATAATTTAACAGGAGATATTGGAACTATAGGTGTGTGGCAATCAGATAATAACTGGTCATGGCAGTTACACCATTGGAATAGTACCGATGAAAATTGGGTATTATCAGATTCTCAAGATTTAGATTCAACTGAAGTAAATATCGGAACTCATTTGGCATTGGTAGCCAGTAATTCTGATCTTACAAAACTTCTACCGGGTGTAGATTGTAATGCTAAAGGATGGATAATGGGCACAGGAAATAGTGCTCATTGTATGTGTGATGAAGGATATGAAAGAACTAGTGGCAATTGGCTAGGTTGCTCTATGACGGGTTCTAACG
>CAXDMJ010000076.1:0-2373 GCA_963990035.1 uncultured Candidatus Poseidoniales archaeon
CTATATCTTCGTCTACTACTATTACTTGTTTCATAGAGGGATGTCCTTCTAATGCTGCGTGAATTGCCTTCATTCCATCACCCTTTTCTTGGGGTATGATTTGCACTACTGCTGATAGCCATCCACATCCTCCATCTGAAAGGTATACGTCACTGCATGGTACAACTTCTGAGACTGCGTTCTTGATTGTTGGAGCTCTTGGCATTCCCATCAGAGTTCTATGTTCAACCTCTCCAGGGATTAATGCATGGAATACAGGGTTATTCCTATGGTGTATTGCATTATACTGAATTACATTTTCTTGTCTAACATCGTCAACTGTTCCCGTAATGTCTACGTATGGTCCTTCATCATCTCTTTCAAGAGTTATTTGTGCTTCCATTGCATATTCTGCATTTGCAGGAACTTGTATCCCATTAGGTAATTCTACTAAATTAAGTGGTTTTCCATGTAATTTTTGGTGTAATGCTGCTGCAACAGTAAGTTCATCTAAATCGACAGTAAATGACATTGCTGCGGCCAACAATACTACTGCATCTGCACCATTAATAACTGCAATATCTACATTCTTTCCTTGGCTTGCAGCTAGATCAGTCATAGTTCTTAGGTGCCTAGGGACAAATCTTGAGACAGTATGGTTCCCATCTCTCAAAAATTGTCTATGGAATGACATATTCCTGACACCATTGTATTGAGCGATAATTACAGATGCTGATTGATATCTACCTCTATCTTCAGGGTAATGCCATGGTATTGGTAATTTTTCAAGATTTACTTCTTCTCTCGTATTTTCCATGACCGGTGCTAGTTTCGAATCTATTATCTCGGGTTCACATGGATTATTCATTGCCCATGCCAATATGTCAATCAGTTCACCAGGGCTGACATCGAATGTTTCACAGATTCTTTTTCTTGTAAGTACATTCAATGCTGCAGATTGATTAGGTGCTTCAGTTAGATTAGAAAAAATAAGAGGTTGATGATTTAGTTCTTTAGAACCATTCATTATTCCATGTATTACACTGGTCTCAGCATCTATTTTTTTCACATTAACAAGTAAATCCCGGAACGCCATATTAACAACCCGATGCCATTTCGATTTCAATGTTAGCGATGGATATTGCGTATTAGTGTCGAACTTCTACCTACTGCCTCCCCGTCATGCTCTTATACCAATGGTAGGTCGCCGGGATGTCTTAGAGGTGATATTACTTGGGTAGAGGACTTTTCTCCGGATCGAAAATGAAAAGTGACCGTCGTAAATATCGTTGGAAGGAGAAGAGGTTTCGTGACCGAGAGATCAAGAGACGCCAAGGTGGAGTTTTGAAGCACGACCCTCTTAACGGTTCGTCACAAGCTAAGGGAATAGTTATCGAAAAAGTTGGTTTCGAGGCTAAACAACCAAATTCCGGTATTCGTAAAGCTGTTAAAATTTCTCTAATTAGAACAGGTAACAAACTTACTGCATTCGCTCCAGGAGATGGTGCAATTTCATTCATTGATGAGCACGACGAAGTACTGGTAGAAGGTATTGGTGGTCCTCGTGGTCAATCTATGGGAGATCTTCCCGGTGTACGATACAAAGTAATCAAGGTTAATGGAGTATCTCTAGATGAGATGGTCCGTGGCCGTAAAGAAAAACCAATTAGATGAGGTGTATTTATGTCAGAAGAAAATGAATCTCCAAAAGATGCACCTATCGCTGGAATCGGTACTATGGTTTTCGGACGATGGGATGCTACAGATGTAACTTGCTCTGATCCTGGACTTGCACCATACATCAATCTAACAACTATTGGAACACCACACAGCGGAGGAAGACATGCTAACTCTTGGTTTGGTAAAGCAAAGTTATCTGTAATTGAGAGATTCATTAATAATCTTATGAGATCTGGAAAGTTTTCAGGTAAGAAACAACACTGTGCTAAAGCTTTCGAAGATGCTCTGCTAGTAATCTCAGAACGTAAAGATGAAAACCCTCTTCAAATATTTATTAACGCAATTATTGAATCTGCACCTTGTGAAGAAACAACAAGGATCAAGATGGGAGCAGTAAGCGCTCCTAAAGCAGTAGATTCATCACCGAGCCGTCGTTTAGACATGGCTCTAAGGAATCTTGGAATAGGATGTGCATCTGCTACTGCCAAGAGCAAAAAGACACTTACAGAGGGTATAATCTCTGAACTTTCTAAGGCTGCAAGTGGGGACGTTGGTTCTTTTGCAGTTGGTAAGAGAGAAGAAGTTGAAAGAATTGCTTCTTCTGCTCGATGATAATTCTCGTCCTTCCCATATACTGGATAGTAATGCCTGTATCACTACGTGATACAATCGGCTTTATGAACCGAAGTTGGGTCGGGCGACTATCATAAGGTG
>CAXDMJ010000077.1:0-2371 GCA_963990035.1 uncultured Candidatus Poseidoniales archaeon
TTCTGGCTCAGGTTCTGGCTCAGGAAGTTCTACAATTTCTGGAGTAGGTGATGGAGATACATCGGTAAGAGGATCTTCCGAAGGTTGCCATATTTCTTGGGAATTCTCTACATCATCATATACATATTCTACATCCTCTGTATCTACTGCATCATCTTCTGTGAAAGCAGCAAGTAAAGCGCTGGCTTCACTATTAACAGGAGCAGATGTAGGAGGAGGAGATGTACTAATTAATTCCGCTAAATCAGGGTCCATTTCAATTGGAGAAGCAGTTGTTGGCATACCTGAAGGTGGAGGAGTTGGAAGTCCAGACATACCTGATGAATAGCCACCAAAATCTGAATTAGTGCTAGGTTGAGATAGCGGAGTTACTGCATTCATTCCACTGCCGCCCCACATTGCTTTCTGTTCGTCAACAGATGGAGGCGCTATATCTTCCTCAACTGCTTGTTCAGCTTGTTCGGCTAACATAGCTGCTATTTTCCTATTTTCTAAAATTCTAAGAGTTATGAATAATAAAATTGCTAATACAAATAATATAACTGCGATTATTCCAATTATTTGGATCCAATCAGTCCCTTCGGCAGCATCTGTCGATATTACGGTGACTAAAATTTCTGCTTCAGTAGTTAGACCTTCATCATTCTGAATTGTACAAACCACCCAGAAAATTCCGGAACTTGGGAAAGCATGTACAACAGTTGGGCCTACACCTTCATTATCATTAGAAGAAATACCATCACCATCTGAGTCTATATCTCTGTTAAAATCCCATGTAAATACCAAAGAGTTAGATTCAGAGTCAGTAGCAGGAACTGAAAATGGATACGGGGAATTCACTACAACTTGTAACTCTGAATTAAAACTTGATTCAATCCTTGGAGGGGTTGGATCATACAAGTTGATATTAGCAACATCATCAGTAACTAATCCAGATTTATCCGTTATTCTAAGAGTTATAGTGTGTGCTCCAGAAATATATGATGAATCAAAAATATGACTAAATGAGGTTGCAGAAGAATCAGTCCCAGAATATGTTTCTACGACTAAATCGTCAACTAGCCATTCAACAGTTGAAACACCCCAATTATCAGAAAATTGTCCACTAAGTACAATGTTTTCGCCATATCCTCTCGTGATGTCTGAATTAATATCGATATTAGCAATAGGGTTAGAAATATCTCTAATTTCTATATCTTTAAAAATTGTAGAACTCCTTGAATCAGTAGAAACAGCAGTGACTTTAAGTGTGAAGTTTGCAGGTTCAGACCAAGAAATATCAGTTGAATATCCGCTAACATCATCAAATCCATCTCCATCAGTATCCCAATTTATACTAGCAATTTGATTTGATAAATTTGGTGTATCACTTGCGTTTAATGTCACAAGAGAACCAACATCGATAAGAGTGAGAGAATCTGAATCAGAGAGAACGACTTGAACGATTGGAGTCAGATAAGAAACAATTGTAGTAGCTACTTTAGTGGTTCCCGCACCGCCAGCTCCTGCACGATTATCGACAATTAAATACAAAGGAATTTCAGCATAAATTGATGCTGCTGACCATACTGTATTTCCAGATTTAGTAACTGAGAGTAAGTCTGCCTGATTAATTCTAGATGCTGCAACGGTTCCATTATCAGCGGCTGAAACATATGTATTCTTTTGAGCCTCTGTCATTAAGAAAATATCTGGAGCACCTTCCATCGTTGTCGCCTGAACTGAAAGTTGAGTACCTTCATCTAAAGAAAAAGGTCCAGCAATTACTTCATATTCATTATTATCAAGTCTGACAATTGTATCAATAATTGAATATGCTGGGCTAACAACTTGCTGAATATCCATCATTACGTTTGCAATACTACCACCTTGAGCACCTTGCCCATTATCTTGAGGATGAGCTAAATTATCTATTACCATATACCAACGTGTAGATTGTCCTTCATCAGGAACTGTCCAATGCCAAGAACCATCTCCATTGAATGATTCAAACACAGATTCTGCCTCCCAAATTAGATCTGTCCGATAATTTTGTTCATTTTGGTAAGTGGTACGAGCATTCGAAGTAAAAAGTAGTATATCTATTTCAGAATCAGTATCTATTTCAAATGAAAATGTTGTACCAGGAGACAATACCTCAAGAAAATCTATTGTAATACAAGATTGATCTGAGATAGCCCAACTTGCAGGCATCATATCTAAATCAGCACTTGTACAGCCAATAATTCCTTTAGAATCTGCAGAAACTAAAGGGGACGCTATAGAAAGAAGAAGAACAAGTAAAATGGCTGACGTGACCCTACGCATTACCTTAGGGTGAACTTTTCCCTTTTGAATCGTATTGTGGTTACGTGTACTCATGCATCATAGA
>CAXDMJ010000078.1:0-2354 GCA_963990035.1 uncultured Candidatus Poseidoniales archaeon
GCAGAATTCGCTGATTTAGCCCGAAAATCTGATTGTATGGTTGTCTCAATTGTAGGTTTCCCATTCGCAGAACAACCTATGAGGTATCAGTTGGCTGAAGAGTATTTTTCTCCAATATATAATAACTCGAATGTTTGTATAAAAATTAGTCTTGAAAGATTGTCTTGGCAAGCTAAGGAGAGGGATGTTGACTGGAAAGATGGTGCCGGCTGGATAGAGGAATTGATAGAGGGTTTATTGACAACATTTGCAAAAGTTGGTAAAATAAATCTTGATTTGATGGATTTTAGAACTATTGTTGAAAGGCCAGGGAAAGCCACTATTTTAGTTGGTTCAGGGCCAAATAGTTCACTTTCAGAAGTGGTGGAAATAGCGCGTCAATCACCATTATCCGATTTGAGTGTTGATGGAGCTAAAGGTTGCTGGATTCAAGTTGAAGGGGGTCCCGACATGAGTATTGGGATGTTAAATCAGGTTACAGATGAATTTGTATCTCGATTAGATCCTGATTGTCAAGTACTTCTTGGTGCTAGAGTTAGTGATGAAATGATAGGTCAAATAAGAATAGTTGCTGTAGTTAGTGGACTTTAAGGATCATAATACCGTTTGTTCCTTAACTATGCGCGCCTCCAAGGGGGTATGGCTAAGGTCAACAAGGCAGCCAGGGGGAAACATCGATGGGTGGGTTTCCATTTGCTAGAGCCGGATATTTCTCGGGACGAATGTGAGGAAATTCTTACAAATACCTTACCTGTTGGTACTTGGAGACTTTTCGATTTAAAAAATAATGTTGCAGTTTCTAAAGCAATAATTAAGATTCCTCTCGAAAAATATGTTTCATCACTCATATTAATGAATGATAATGAACTTTTAGAAACTCAAACTTCATCAGGGAAAATAAGGCTTGTACGTGAAAGATTAGGGATTAAATGACCATCTTAATGAATCGAGATTATGTATATTTTCTTTGGATTCATTTGAGAAAATTGATAGTTCACCATTCGTATTTAATTTTATGACTCTAGAGCTGCCATGGTCTGAACCGAGAGTGTATCCTCTAGAGAGTAATTTTGTTAAAGAACGCCAAGAATCAGATTTCATTTCTTCGGTTTTTAATTTTGTCTTTAGTAGAGGATGATCTTCAAAAAGAGTCGACAACTTAGCGTCGATTCTAGAAAATAAGTTTTCTAGAGTTAATTCAGGTATTGATTCACGCCATCCTCCAATCTTTAAATTCCCTATTTTGTTACTAGATTGATTAATCCCTATACCTACTCTTAGGTTATCGCTTTCAGTATCCATTTCTATCAAAATACCTCCGATTTTCTCTCCTTTCTCATCTACAATATCATTTGGCCATTTGCAATATTGATTAATTATCTTTGATATTTTAGCGCCTATTAATATCTGAATTAATCCAGGTTGTAATTCTTTTAGAAGTGTTTTACGGATACTCCAGGTGGCCAATAAATCCTCATTCTTTGATTCCCAAGCAGATTTTCTTCTCCCCCTCCCATTTGTTTGTGATCTAGTAGTTACCCTCTGCCATCCCTCAATCGGTAATTTCTTTGCTTCATCCATTGTAGATACGCAAACTTGCAGTTTCTTAGGTTCCGTGCCCACACCCGGCCTCCAGTATGCAACGACTTCTAATTTTTCATTATACAGCCATTTAGAACTTAATACTCTATGACTCCAACCTAAGTTTGCCCAATATTCGGTAGTACTGGGGCTCTTAGGGTATTTTCTTTGTAATAATAATACTAATAATTTTGGATCTAATGAATGTATTTTATCTTCTAACAAATCTGCTAAATGGTGGCCCCAACCTTCTCCATTGAGATCTGACATCGATGCCTCTTCTATCCATTCTAATCTTGGTTCATTATCCCGAGGTGGCGTCAGATATGGTAAATTCCATACTATTAGTTCAGTATCTTCTGATATGTTGAAATCTTTCTCCCCCAGACCCCCTTCATTTACAGTAATAGAATGTTCAACTGAAGCTCTAGATATGTTTTCTACAGTTGAAATCACAGCGTATGGGTTAATGTCAAAAGCGTCAACCTTCCAACCATTTTTTGCTAAAATTATACTTGCTAACCCAGTTCCACAACCTATCTCAACTGCTTTTCCTTTTTGATAATTCAGATTATTTATACAATCAACTAGCATTTTCGAATCTTCTCTTGGAGGATATACGGTCTCAAGAACTAATAATTTTAAAAAATCACCATTATTCAAGTCGTATAAAATCTCTTTAGATTTGTTAGTTGAAGCAATGTGTTTTCCATCTCTATAATTGTCTTTTTCCATAGTCATAACCTCCTTTTTTTTCCAAACCTTTATCATTG
>CAXDMJ010000079.1:0-2312 GCA_963990035.1 uncultured Candidatus Poseidoniales archaeon
GAGAGAATCTGATCCTAATAAAAATGAAATAACTTGGAATCCCAGTAAAGGTGAAATTAATGCTAAAGAATTAGAGGGATTCGATATAGTAATCCATCTAGGTGGAGTAGGAATTGGCGATAAAAGATGGAGTAAAAAAAGAAAAGCTGCAATCAAAGATAGTCGGATAAAAAGTACTGAATTACTAAGTAAAACATTAGCAAGTCTTGAAGACAAACCTGATTTATTTATGTTAGGAAGTGCAATTGGATACTATGGAAATCGAGGAGATGAAGAATTAGATGAAAGTAGTAGTTGCGGAGAAGAGGGGTATTTCTTGAGTGACGTTTGTAGCCAATGGGAGGGGAGCGCAGACCCCGCCAAAGAAGTAGGGATTAGAACTGTTCATCTTAGGACAGGAATTGTAATTTCGGCAGTTGGTGGGGCACTAGGTAAGATGTTATTACCCGCGAAAATGGGCGGAGGAGGTCCAATAGGTAGTGGGAAGCAATGGATGTCGTGGATTTCAATGGATGACCAAATATATTCTATGTATCATCTAATGATGAGTGAAGGAACATCAGGAGAATACAACCTTACTGCGCCTAACCCAGTAAGGCAAAAGCAATTTGCCAAAACTCTAGGCAAAGTATTGAGAAGACCTGCGTTTGCACCTCTTCCTGCGTTTATGATGAAGATTATGTTCGGTGAAATGGGTGTAAGATTAACTTTAGATAGCTTGAAAGTATTACCTAAAAATTTACAAGAATCAGGTTATGAGTTTATTCATGAAAATCTTGAAGACGCATTAGCGGATTCATTAGGTAAGTGGAGATAACTAATGGCAGACTCTCATGCTTATTTATTAGATACTAAATTTCCAGATTTTAGTATTTATGATGATGAAGAAAATCTAGTATCTAATAATGAGATTCTTGGAAAATGGACTGTTATATTTTTTTACCCTAAAGATGAGTCACCAGGATGTACACTACAATCTTGCTCATTTAGAGATCGATTTGAAGATTTTGATAAAGAAGGGATTTTACTTTATGGGGTATCTTCAGATTCAATCCCTTCACATAAAAGATTCAAAAAAAGATATAATCTACAATATCCTCTATTGAGTGATAAAGACAATGCAGTTTCTAAAGCATTGAAATTGAAAAAAAACTTTGGTATACTAAATGCTAGAGTAACTTTTGTGATTAATCCTAAAGGAGTAATTACCTATACTCATACTAGTCAACTTGGAGTAACTGGACATGTAAATAAGGCATTAAAGGCTATTAAATCAAGAAGTATGGCGTAATAGAAAACAATTAAGTTCTACATTATTAGTATCTTTCATCGAATCAGTTGAAGTAGTATGGGCATCGCGAGGAGGAATATGGCTCAAGGAACAGTCAAGTGGTTTAATCAGAAAAAAGGGTTCGGATTTATCGAACAAGAAGATGGAGAGGATTTATTCGTCCATCATACTCAAGTGGAAGGCGTCATCGAAGATGGCGATTCCGTTGAGTTCGAAGTTGGCGAAGGTCCTAAGGGACCTAATGCTATCAACGTCTCAAAATCAGAGTGAAAACTCGATCTAATTAATTAGATTTCAGCATAGTAGTCTACGACTGCTTCTTCAATGTCTTGGCCTACACGACTCTCATCGATAGTGAGTGTTTTACCATTACGGCGTAGAGGTTCACCTCCAACTAGAACATCTAGCACTTTTCCACCAGAATAGATTACGTTAGCAAGAATTCTACGGCTATCTCGACCGAAGGGGCGCATTCGTATATCATCAAGATCCCAAGTTATCCAGTCATTGGAATCTTTAGTAGCTAATTTCCATGTTTCAATAGGATTAAGAATTTTAGCATCCCAATGATCATGCCTTTGCACTAAACTCGCAGCCTTAGATTCAGCACGCATATCAAGACTATTGTTACTTGCAGCTCCATCAGTGCCTAATCTAACATCTACACCAGCTTCTTCCATTGCAGGGTAAGAAAGAGTACCTCCACATGCAAGTTTCTGATTAGATGTTGGGCAATGAACCGCATGAGCATCATGTCCTGCTAATATCCTCATTTCTTTTTTTGTGACCCACCCACAATGAGCACATACAGTATTGCCATCTGAAAAGAAATCTAATGAATCAAGATACTCAATAGGATACATCCCAGTTGAAGCATAGCAATCTGCCACTTCTTTACGAGTTTCAGATGTATGAATACTAAGTTTACAATTTGTCTTTTTAGATACTTCTGAAGCCTTCCTAAGTGTTTCTTCGCTACAAACATAAACTGAATGGGCACCTATGCCATATGATATTCTAT
>CAXDMJ010000080.1:0-2283 GCA_963990035.1 uncultured Candidatus Poseidoniales archaeon
CCCCCTGGTTTACCTCCTATGCCTCCTCCCCCTGGTTTACCTCCTATGCCTCCTCCCCCTGGTTTACCTCCTATGCCTCCGCCTCCTGGCATGCAATCTGAATGACATTGATTCAAGCGTATGTTCAAACATTCATCCCCTTTCGAAGATATATGGACGAAGAAGTACTGTTAATTGAAAACAAGGAAATTGAAGGTACTTCTCCTGAAGGTGGTTTAGTATCTATTTGGACTTTAAATCGCCCTGATAAACTTAATTCATTAAATGCAGAATCACATAAAGCCTTGAAAGCAGCTTGCGATATGGCAGAATCAAATGATTTAATTAGAGTAATTGTCATTAGAGGAGCTATCCCAAACCCCCCTCCTGAGGGTAAGAGACCTAAACCAGCCTCTTTTGCTGCTGGAGCAGATATTTCTGAATTTATTGGTAAAAATTCAGATGATGTCAGAGATTTTTTTGAAGATAATGCATGGGAAAGGGTTTGGAATCTTACAAAACCAACTATTGCTATGGTAGATGGTTTTGCTCTTGGTGGGGGGGCTGAATTAGCTCTTTCTTGTGATTTAAGGATAGTATCTGAAAGATCTAAATTTGGTACACCTGAGATTAATCTAGGATTGATTCCAGGCGGTGGCGGGACACAACGATTATGCCGTCTTATTGGATATGGTAAAGCATTACAAATGGTGCTGACTGGAGATATGATGGATGCAGAAGAAGCTCTCTCTTGTGGTTTAGTAAACTCTGTGAAAACTGCTGTAGAACTTGAAAGTCATACAATGTCTTTAGCTGAAAATATAGCGAGAAAATCACCATACACTACCAAGGTTGCAAAACGTGCAGTTCGTGCCTCTCTTGATTTACCTTTTACAGAAGGTGTACTTGCTGAAAGATCAGAATTTGTAGCACTATTTGATACAGAAGATAAAGAAATAGGCGTTCAAGCTTTTTTAGAACGCAAAGATGCTAAGTGGGTAGGTAGATAATCGTATTTAATTACTGATTTTCTTATCGCTGAATTGATTTTATTTCTAAAAATTCATCTAATCCATGAACTCCAAGTTCTCTACCATTTCCAGATAATTTGTAGCCTCCAAACGGAGCACTTACATTGAAAGCACCGCCATTAATACTGACTTGTCCAGTCCTCATTCCTTTTGCAAAATTAATCGCTCTATCTTCATCACCTGACCATACTCCACCTGATAATCCATATATTGAATCATTAGCTAAAGATAGTGCCTCCTCTTCTGTTTTGTAAGTTGTAATGACTAAAACAGGACCAAAAATTTCTTCTTTCCATATCTTCATATTCGGAGTTACATTTGCAAAAATTGTTGGTTTGACATAGAATCCTTTTGTTAATCCCTCTGGCATACCTAACCCTCCTGAAATTAAAGTAGCACCTTCACTAATTCCTGATTCAATATATCCTGTGACACTTATTTGTTGCTTTGAGCTAACCATTGGGCCACATCTAGTATTCTCATCTAATGGTTCACCTACTAAGTACGATTCATTCTTTTTTGCTATTATTTCACAAACTTCTTCATTCATTGATTCAGGTATTATTAGTCTTGTTAATGCTGAACATGTCTGACCACTATTTTGGTGACAAGCAGCAATTGCTTTTTTCGCAACTATAATCGGATCTGCATCATCTAGGGCTACATTAGCACTTTTACCCCCTAGTTCTAGTGTTACTCTCTTTACAGTTGGCGCTGCTGATTGACTTACTGAAACACCTGCACCAGTAGATCCTGTGAATGAAACCATATCTACATCTGGATGACTTGACATATGATTCCCAACTTCAGAACCATATCCTGATACTAGGTTAAAAACTCCAGCTGGCAAACCAATTTCATCTAAAATCTCTGCTAATATAAATGCACTTAATGGTGCTTCTTTGGATGGTTTTAGTATCATTGTACAACCTGCTGCAATTGCTGGAGCAACTTTCCCTATTATCTGATGGAGAGGGAAGTTCCAAGGCGTGATAAAAGCACAAACTCCTATCGGTTCTTTACATATTATTGAGTTTCTTACTTCGTTTTCCCATGAGAATTCTTCTAAGATTTTCGCATAATTTCTAGATACGACTCTGGGAGTTCCTACCATAGCTACACGTGAATATCCAATGGGTGTACCTACTTCTGAGGTAATTGTTTGCGCTAATTCTTCCCCCCTCTCTTTGAATGCATTAGAAAGAGAATTTAGTAAATAAATACGTTGTTCAATACTACTTTTAGACCAACTATCAAATGCTTTTTTTGCTGC
>CAXDMJ010000081.1:0-2157 GCA_963990035.1 uncultured Candidatus Poseidoniales archaeon
AGCAATAGATTTAGGAATATCATTAATCAACATTTCAGTTCGACTTTGAGATTCTCTATTTATCAGCATCATATGAATCCATTCTAGACTTTCAGAAAGACCAAATTGAGTTCCAGTTGCAACTTCTGTTATACCTCCAGTATCTCTAATTTCAAATACTGAATCAAGGAATAAATTTGTAGATTTACCAGGTTCAAGACCTTGCATAGTTAACAATAGATCTTGCCCATTTACTCCATAAGCATGGATCATAAATTCCTCACGCCCTGGTTCCCAACTATCTAGGGATGCTTGAATATACCAATCTTCTCCATTTAACTGGCTAGTTCTTGAAATTGATATATCAATTAATGGAGGCAAACCGGGTAACCAAGTTTTGATATGGAAACCGTCAGATAATCCATTAGGAGATGACTGGAAAGAAATGCCATGAACCCATGGTGGTTCACTGTTTACTGGATTACCATAAGTGGCTTCAACAACTAAATCGAAAGAAGTATCAGATTCTAATTGTAAAGCATATGAGAATGAGTCATCAACTTCTTCTGTACCTGTTGAAATATCACCTGTAAAACCAGCAAGTACTGAATTAATTGAACGGCCAAAGTCAGATAATCCACCAATAAAAAAGGCTACACCAGACAATCCCTTGGTAGAATTAAATTCAGGGAGAACTAGGTCAGAACCGCCATCATTGCCAGTTGGAATCTCAACTGAAAGATGAGAGGGGAGAGGGTCCAGTAAAGCTAGTGCAGACAAACCAGAAGAGTCGGCAGTAGGAGCATTGTCTATATTGATACTCATTGGTCTATCTCCTGCTGATTTCAAAAATGCTGTCCCCCTTCCTAATTCTCCAGGTGCTCCTTCTTCAACAGGAGATATCCAACCTAATTCTTGGATTCCAGTTAATCGAGTAGATATTGTAGAAGTCTCATTAATCGAATCATGATGGAATAGGAAATGATCTCCCGTCATTGTAATTGGTGCAGAAGAATTACTAATCTGTACTTCTACAGTAGAAATCGGTGATTCTGCGATAAAACTTGTTTGATCACCAAATTCAAAAATAAACTCTGCAGGCATATCATGAATATTTGCGCCCTGTCTTTGTTCGCCATCAAGCCCCACATAGGTCATTAATTCAATACCTTCATTAGCAATATAATTCAGTGAGTTTTCATCTATCATAACAGAAATATTATTTGGAATATCGGATAAATGTAGACTTTGGAAGGATAGATTCTCAAGAGAATCTCCATTATGTTCGATGAATGAAAATCTAAATGATTCACTTGATTCTGTGATTAAAGATATAGATTGAGTTTCTAAAACATCATCGTCACTAAATGTGAATTCTGAGAGACCACTAAATCTAATGCTAGAGGCTACAGGAACAAGAGGTTCTCTAAGCCCAGATTCACCCATCACTTGGTTTAAGTTACGATCTTTAGAAATTATAACGTGGTCACCCAAAGTCACAGGATGAGGGCTAGAGCCGATTTGCACTGCTAATTCATTAATTTTCATATTAACTCTCTCAAGTAATAAATTATCGGTCATCAGCAAAGTTACATCTCTACCTGCAAAGCTATTCAATCCAACTCCGCCTGAATCTCCAGTAAGAACTGAAACTACTTCACTAGGTATAGAATTAATTATGCCACCGATATCTAAGAATAAGTCAACTAGATTCAGTATTACTGAATCTAATATTTTGGACACAAAATCAAGATTAGTTCCTGAATCTAGACTCGTATCAGAAGTAGATGAACTACCGAATTCGAATGAACCATACAATACTATAGAAGTTGGTAGATCTTTCATTTCTAAGTGTATTTTGCTATGATCTGTGATTATATCTCCGCGTTTATGCCATGAGTCATATTCTATAGATTGAATACTCTGAGATGAGCGAATGAGTACTAGAGTTTTTGGAGGAAATGCAGGATTCACAGGTAAAGTTGAGTCATCGACATTTTGTGTTGAATCTCTAGAAAAATTCTTTATTGCTATTATCATACCTAATTTTTCAGGCTGTCCTCCAGGTAATTCTGGAGAAGACTTGGAACCTAGCATCGTAAAAATTCTGTCGATCTCATCTACTGAGAGACTACCAGCAGGCATACCTCTTAACCATCCAATAGTATCTGTAGAATT
>CAXDMJ010000082.1:0-2145 GCA_963990035.1 uncultured Candidatus Poseidoniales archaeon
AGAAGTCCCTGCTCCATATGGCAACGACTTATGATTGAGGTTAAATCTGCTACTTCAGTTAATTTCGTACCATTCCATGACTTAACAAAACCATTTAGATAAATAATCCATAATTCTCCATTTTCTGGATTTATTATTGATTGATGTGGAGTTTCTAATCCTTCGATATATGTGTTACAATCTAGTGAATATTCATCCAAGAATTTACACCCTAGATCTGAAGGATCTGGCCAATCGAATTCATCATCTGAACTATTAGAAATACAGCCAGTCAGTCCTGAGCATAGCAAAATTGCTATGATTAAAGCAGATTTATTCATCTATTTGCCTCATTCGAAGTAAGCTTGTATTCCAGGTACATTTGAAATTGCATCTGCATATGTGCCTAAGTGTTGTTGAGCATTAGTAATTACCATCCCATCAGTATTCAAAAGATCATTCAAAATCTCCTTACCTTCTGCGTCATCGTTTAGTGCAACTAATGCATTTTGAACCATTATGACAGTTTCTTCATCCATAGTTTCTGGATTGTATAATGCTGGATGGCTAGGTGCTTGTCCGAATGCTGGTAGCATGACATATTCATCTATTTCTAAACACCAATCATATCTATCATCTCCAGTACAGTATGAATCTACTACTGAATCTTTAGCTAATGCAACATCCCCTGTTCCATCAGAGAGACATCTTAGTGCACCTTTGTATGATGAGTATGGTGTTCCACCATCTGGAATACTCGAATCTTCATCAAAGAAGTTAGTTACAGTAGCTCTGAGTGATTCTATTTCATCGGGGTCGCCAACAACATCAGCATATCCATTACCAATTAAATATCCCATTGGGATAAGCATACCCGCACTTTTCAACCATCCTGTATGGCATGATTTCTTCCCTTCCATAAGTGCGAAAGGATCTGTTGAATCATCATCGTCTAGGTACGCTTCAGCCATATCTGAATCTGCTTTAACCCAAGCAGTTGCATTATAGTAAACACGACCATCTGCCTTTTCTTCTGCTGCTAGAACATCCAGTCCGTATACTTCCCATGCAAGCCATGCTGCTGCTCCATCCATGAATGCTAAGTCGGCATTTCCTTTATCGACTGCTTCGATTGCAGCGCCTGAATCCGTTACTGGATATATTTCAACATCCATTCCAGTTAGAGTACTGAGTTTATCAGCTAGATGTTGTGGATTCTTATCCCATATTAAGTAAGTATCTTGAACCTCAAAGGCTACTACTAGGCAGTTATCTTTATCATCGCACTCTTCATAATTTACATTGAAAATTAGGTATATTGAAGTTATTGATAATAATACAATTCCTGCCATCATTATAGCCTTATTTTTTACTGCCCAGTTGGTTATACTAGCCGCTTGCATAATGACTCCGAAATAAGAACCTTTCATAATATTTAGGGTGGCCTAAACTCTTGAACAGATGAAATAAGTTATTTATTCGGTTCAGAAACCAAATAGCCATTTAGGTCCAGCTATAATCCATCTAAAGCGAGATTCAGATGCTTTGAATAAATTCACTCGATGTCTGCCTACCCTGACTAATTCAACTCCCGATGCATGTATTTCCTGACTCCAATGAGTTCTTGATTCCTGAGGGAATGACTTTTCGAAACGTTCAGGAGTAGCCATTAGTTTCCAATTTTTAAATTCGGATATAGTCTGTATTATCTCTATTCTTGCTTGATCAGAAAAAACTTCTTTAATTTCAACCATTACTTTCTCTGTGCGTCCTTCTAATTCACTTACTACTTCTTTGAAAGTTGGTATAGTTATCTCTAAGTCCTCTCCTGCTGTTATGATTTCATCAAAAGTCATTTTAGCAAGTTCAACTAATTCTCCATCTATATCTATGCTATCATCATGGAATACGAATACTATTCCATCAATTGATTCTCTAATGTCGAATTCCCAATATTTGAATTTTGAATCAGTCGTTTTTTCGATTGCACTTCTTAATCCCTCGATAGTGTTCTCTAACTTAGTTCCTGAAGCACCTAGCCTATGTCCTGAATTATTCATAAAATATCTCCAAATGGTCCCAGATGTACTATTTGTTTGCTTTAACTACCTGTTTAAGATACTACTGGAGGAATAGCAATATTCTCATAGATTGATTCAATAAATA
>CAXDMJ010000083.1:0-2104 GCA_963990035.1 uncultured Candidatus Poseidoniales archaeon
TCTCTGAAGCACCCGGGGGGAATAGCGTAGCCCAAGAAACACCTCGATATTGGTCAGTAGTAGATTTACCATATACGGTGACGGCAGAAATGTGCGCTCCGTTTAATGCAACAGCTGGAATAGGTGACTCTGTAACCGTAAAAGCATCTTTGGATGGTGCACCGAAAGTTAGAGATTCAGTAGTATTGGTAACTAATGTTATTCAAAGATATGATTTAGAAGCAACAACTGAAACAATACTTTCATTATACCCTGGCCAAGAGTATCAACTTGATACACTAATCGAGAATACTGGCAATGGCGCAGATCGTTATGATATGGCAGTTGGTTCAATTACTGATCAAGATGGTAATTCAGATGTATGGGACATAGTAATTCCTCGAATATTATTCCAAGAACTAGATCGTGATGAGTCTCAACAAATTCCTATTATGATAAATATTCCCGAGCAAACATTAGCAGGTCAATATACAGTTATACTTGAATTATCTAGTGAAGAATCGTTCGAAGGAACTAAAGTTAGAGATTTGGTTACATTACAAGTTGAAGTGATAGAATTCCATGATATGAGGATAACAATCGATCCTTCAGTCGAGAGCCGAATAAAGACAACAGCTCCCGGGCGAGTAGTTAGATTCACAATGAATGTAACTAATTTCGGTAATGTCGCTGACCAACCAACAGTGCATAATCATACAGTTGATGGGGCTGGTTGGGACATTGTCCCTGGGTTGAATACCTTAGGCGCCTGGAATATCGAATATGCATTATTGGAAGGATTTGGCTCGGAATATCCTATAGAGAGGCGTTGTGTAACTTTGATGCAAGGTGACCCGACTCCGACAGATGTTTGCTTTAAAGATTCAAAGGGGAGAATTACGTTACCTGAGATGCCATCATATACGACATTACAATTAGTTGTAATAGTCACTATTGATCGTGAGGCTGCATTAGCAGATAGGGAAATAGGCATTAAGTTAAAATCTAGTTTCGGTGATTCAACTACTGATGGCGACTTTGATGAGACAGCAATCTGGGAAGATTCATGTACAATTGACATGAATCAAGACGGATTACCCGACAATTATCGGCCAAACTGCGATACTAATGAACAGGTAGTCGAATTAAGATTAAGGGCTCCTGATTTACAGATTCAAGAAGTACTAGTAGGAGATCAAAAGGGTAAGATTGGAGATATGTTAGCAGTGAGTGTAAGGATTAATAATGCTGGTAATTCCCATGCTACAGATGTTAATGTTATCCTATGTGTCGACCAAACAATAAAATCGATAAAGAAAAATGGTTGTAATGAAGAGAATGTTGCATATCGTCAATTAATTGAAGCAATAATGCCAACTCTCGACTCTGATGATGAGGCCCCATTGATAACTCTACTATACTTAGTTGAAGCAGGTAATCATGATGTTGTAGTAGTCCTAGATCCTGAGAATATGATAGTGGAAACAGATGAGGGTAATAACGCCCAAAGTATCTCTGGAGGAATGGGTTCAAACAATGGTATCCTCGATGTAGGGGTTGAAATCATTGCTAGATACTCGGTGCCAGCAATAATTCTTGGTGCTACTTTTGCCTTAATCTCAGTTGCTGCTGTAGTGTTGTATGGTAGAAGGATGGAGGCATTAGACCGATTTGCAGAGAAAAGCAGTATGATGTCAAATCTTGATGATGATTCGGATACGGAGTTTTGAGGTGGTAAATTATGGGTTTTAAGAAATTATTTAATTATATGTGTTTAGTATTTTTGTCTGGATTAGGTCTATTCAATAGTACTAAGTTAGAGGCAAGGTATACTGAAGGATCTAATAATGAATTACTTTATCAAAATGGGATAATAATTTCTTCAGCATTTATGGGGCTATTTTTCGCTGCATTCCTTTTAGAAATTTTCCTTATGAGACGTAGATCAAACCTATCCTCGCCAGTAATTCAGAATAAAAATAAGAATAAATCTGAAAAGAAAGAAAAACCTTCTGAAAAGAAAGAAAAATCTTCTGTAAAGAAAGAAAAATCTTCTGATAAAACTCAAGAAATAATAATTATTGAAAAACCTGATGAAAAGTCCGATTAACGGACTAACCACCAA
>CAXDMJ010000084.1:0-2093 GCA_963990035.1 uncultured Candidatus Poseidoniales archaeon
TCAAGAAGATCTTCAGGAACTAACAAAGGGAAACTATATTCTTGATGTCCTGATGATTCCATTTCTTTACGTGTGAGTCCATCAATTAGACGCATGGTTGACCAACCATATGGTTTCCAAACATCCATTCCCTTGATTGGATATCTCTTATCAACTAAATCAGAAATTTCTACAATAGCAGGGTACCAAGCATTGAAATCAGACTTTGGAGGGATGCCTCTCTTAGCCTTACCATGCTTTACCATGATTACACGCCGCCTTAGATTATCCTTGAATGTGCCGCAGATACAATCTATCAAGAAATGAATTTCTCGAGTTCTTCGCATAAATCCATTTGACTGTTTAAGACTTTGAAACTACCATCAGGATTTACAAGTCTAGCCCTAGGATATTCGGAATCTCCGATTTGGCCTAATAGATTAGCAACTACTGCGTCTACTCCATATTTTGAGATTTGATCTAGAGACTTCTGAATTAGTTTCTCCTCTGATACATTAGTTTCTAATTTGAAACCTATACGTATACATTCACCAACATGTTGAGATAGTTCTGAGATATGTTTCACTGTTGGTTTCAATTCTATTTTCCAACTTTCTTGACCACTAGGTCGTTTTCCAACTTCTGCTGGCATAGTATAATCAAGAACTGCAGCGGCATGAATCCAAACATTGGGGCTAGGACTATTTTTTGCTATCTCAATACATTGGGAGAGCATCTCTTCAGGAGAACCACTGCGATGAATATTAGGTAGATTGAAAGATGGAGATGCAGATGTTTTTCCAGCAATACAGTTTACATCATGACCTTTCATGAAAAGATATTCTGCAATCGCCCATCCTGTTTTCCCCGAGGATGCATTCTGAATAGCTCTAACAGAATCAATGGGAGCTCTAGTTGCTCCAAGAGTAATTGCTATTTTCTTTCTATTAGGTAGACTAGAATTTGAGATATGAGCTACTTTAGCAACTATCTCAATAGGTGAAGGTTGTTTTCTTCGACCCTCTTTCTCTGAATCAATAATACAATAATTACCTTCATCAACTATTTTCTCTAATAGATCACTAGTAACTGGATCATCAAATAAATCTTGATGCATGGATGGAACGAAAATAATTGGTGTCTTAGAACCTCTTGCTGCAGATAATGCCATCATTATTGGAGAATCCATAATTCCATGTATGTGCTTAGAAATTGTATTCCGTGTCGCTGGAGCCACAAGAATAACATCATATCTATCTAATTGTTTCATTTCAGGATCCCAATCTGTAAGAATACTTTCACCTGATGCCCATGATAGAGCTAAAGGAGAAATAATCTTCTCCGCCTCCTTAGACATCATGATTGATAATTCTGCTTGATGCCTTCTAAGTTCTCGACAAAGTCTGACTGATTCAACGGCTGCAATACCGCCAGATACTACAAAAAGTACCTTTTTATCCCTGAGACTCGAACTACGAATCACGACACCTGTGTCTTTTGTCACACACCTCGCAGAGGGGGAGCATTCATGAGTTCGTCGCAACAGTATCGTAGATATAGGGGGCTTTGGATGGTGAACATGGTGATGGAAAATCTACACAGACATCTTTATAGATTTATGATTATTGATCTAATATTAGGAATCCTAATCCTTTCTGGGGTGTTAGTATCTGTACCATACTATATCTTAACAATTTTACTTCTACCTATGTTTGCAGCAATTTCTTTCAAAAATAGAAGAAAGAATGGTGATAAATTAGGCATGATACTATTGTTATTTTTATCAATAACATTTCTGTTAGTTGGTTTACAAGATTTAGCAGGAGAAAGTAATGCACAAATGATTCAAGGATTTTTATTGCTTATGCTATCAGTATCAACATTTCGTAGAATCAGGACAATACGTGATCCAATATACAGAAGTTGGTATGGAAATCTTGGACAAAAAAATATTCAATCTGAGAGTCAATTAGAGGAAGGGGAAGTATTTGCAACTTGCCCTTCATGTTTGACATTACTCGCAGTAATACCTGAAAAGCTCACTGAAGATGATGAATGTCCACATTGTGATGGGAAATTAGTTAATTGATTCTACGAATATAGAATAGTGAACA
>CAXDMJ010000085.1:0-1738 GCA_963990035.1 uncultured Candidatus Poseidoniales archaeon
CATGGATAGAATAGTGATGGTGGAATATTCTCAGTAGGTAAATCTAATTCAATCTCTAGAGTGTGACCATATGTTGCTCTAATCATATTACCTCTTACTTCATAGCGTCCTTTGCCATCAGTTTCTGAAACAGCCCTAAAGTGATGAGGTCTGAGCCAATGGTATCTTCTTTCGTCTTGTTTCTTGAATCGACTAATTATATCTTTAACATCTACCCAACCATTGATATCCATTTCAAGATCGAATTTCTCTGGCGCATGTCTCAAAATCAACGCAAGTCTTCTAGCCAGACTGTCTCTTTCTCTCGATCTTAGTATAAATTTACCTTCTTCATTACATGCTGGACATAGGTTGTCATCGGAGTAATATCCGTGTCTTGTGCACTCTCTTATCATATTATCAGATACTTCGAGTGTAATTTCGTTCAAGAACCTCACGGTTGATATAGTCTCATATTATAATCAATTATTTGCCAATTATTATGTTGTATGGCGTGTCCCGATAGATATGAAGGCAGTAATTGTTGATTGGCTTAGGTCTCCTTTCCACAGAGCACATAAGGGTGAGTTAGCAAATGTTCGTCCTGATGAATTAGCTGGGCAAGTGATTAGAGAATTAATGAAAAGGAATAGTATTTCAGGTTCAATGATTGATGATTTAATCGTTGGTTGTGCATATCCTGAAGGTGAGCAAGGTTACAATCTTGGGCGCTTATTGGCATTTCTTGGAGACTTGCCTGATACTGTTCCTGGGACTACAATAAACAGACTTTGTGGTTCATCTATGCAAGCAATTCTTTCCGCAGCCGCACACATAGAAGTTGGATGGGGCGACTGTATCTTAGTAGGCGGTGTTGAATCTATGAGCCGTGTCCAAAGAAGAGGTTTCAATTGGAGCCCTTCTCCAGAATTAGAAGCTAAGTTTCCAGATGCGTACATGGGCATGGGAATAACAGCAGAGAATGTTGCTAAAGCATGGCAACAAACACGTATTGAACATGAAGATTTTGCTCTTACCTCTCACCAAAAAGCAGCATCGGCTCAATCGAATGGATTACTAACGGATGAAATCGTAAGTATACAAACAGATGATGGTATCATTAGCCAAGATGGATGTATTCGTGGTAATACTACTATGGAATCAATGGCTCGATTAAAGCCTGCATTTGGAGCTAATGGAATAGTCACAGCAGCAACTTCCTCTCCTCTAACTGATGGTGCTGTATTCATGATAGTCTGCAGTGAAGAATTTGCGGAGGCAAATAATTTGAATCCAATCGCTAGAATTGTTGCTGGTGCTGTAACTGGTTGTGCACCTGATGTAATGGGTATAGGACCGATAGAAGCAACAAAGAAAGTTCTTGAAAGAGCAAATTGGGATATTAAAGACGTCGATCTCTTTGAATTAAATGAAGCTTTTTCTAGTCAAAGTTTAGCGGTTATGAAAGATCTAGGGATTAGTCCAGAACTAGTTAATTTACACGGTGGTGCATTAGCAATTGGTCACCCACTAGGTGCTTCAGGTGCACGGATTACAGGTAAGGCCGCAAGTTTACTTCAATCAACGAATTCAAGCCGTTCTGTAGCAACTATGTGTATTGGTGGTGGCATGGGTATCGCTATAGCATTAGAAAAAATCTGATATAGTTATTTAGACAAGATTATGTCTTACAGATTCCACCGTACTATATGAAAGTCCGTACATCTGCTGTACTTTCAGTTTTGTTGATGCTTCTATC
>CAXDMJ010000086.1:0-1519 GCA_963990035.1 uncultured Candidatus Poseidoniales archaeon
ATAATCTAGGCCTTCCTGTAGAAACAGGTACTACAGAAGCTTCAGTGAATTATGCTGGGAGACATCAATGGGTGCCAGGAATTACATCAATAGAGGCTTCTTCAGTAATAGTAATCGGTGAGGGCACCTATCGAGAACTTGTTGGCGATCAAATCGTTGATTCGCATACATCTTCAATATGGATGTTTGAATTATGTGATGAAACTAATTCTGAATGTTCGAAAGCACTAGAACTTTTGAGTGCGGATATAAAGAGTAATTCTGGAGTAGTCTCAGCATCTGATTGGTCTACTGCTCATGAGCAGAACGAGCGTAATGGTGGTTTGATATTTGGTACACCTGGATTACTTAGTATGATGTTCGTAGTTGCTGCCTTGGCATCGATATCCTCAGCATTCGTGTTCCTTTCACTAGTTCTGAGCCAGAGGAAAAGAGAATTAGCGATCTTACAAGCAATAGGTGCAAGTCCTAATCAGGTTATTCGCCTAGTACTTTTCGAGATAATGTCTATTCTTCTTGTAAGCATGGTGTTGGGCGTTACTCTTGGTCTAGCTGTTTCGGAATCATTCAATGGTTTCTTCAGCATATTTGGATTTATTTTCCAATTATTCCTTGGTCAAAGCACTCCTATTGATAGGGATTTAGTATGGCCATGGCTAGAAATTATAGCAGTTAATGGATTAGTTCTTGTTGCAGTAGTTTTGTCACTATTATTTACAACTAGGAGAGCTCTTGATTCGGATTTGGCTACAGTACTAAAAGGTGAGTAAAATGTCTAAAAACAACGAAATACTCCGTGCCAACTCTATTTATCACATATATGAATCTAATGCAGAAGACGGTAATGTAGTCGCGCTTAGAGGTCTGAGTGTTTCCATGTATAAAGGAGAAGCAGTTGCTGTAGTTGGTCCGTCTGGATCAGGTAAGTCAACACTACTCAAATGTCTAGGTGGATTGATGAAACCATCTGCAGGTTCTGTAGAGTTAGCGGGAACTAGGATGACTAGATTGACAGGTAAACAATTAGTTAAGTTACGACAGGAAACAGTTTCTTTCATCTTCCAAGATGCTAACTTACTTCCTCATCTTAATGCACTTGACAATGTTGCCCAGCCTCTAATTCATCAGGGTGTTCTCGCAAGAACTGCTAGACCAAAGGCGCAAGACCTACTCGACAAACTTGGTATGGGAGAAAGATCATATGGGATGCCAGACCAACTTTCTGGAGGTGAGCAACAAAGAGTTGCAATTGCTAGAGCATTAATCACAAATCCGAAATTAATCTTAGCAGATGAGCCTACTGGTGCTTTAGACCCCATAACAAGTAGAGAAGTATTGAAGTTGTTTAAACAACTTCATGAGGAAAGTGAAGTTGCATTTCTCCTAGTCACTCATAATCATGAAGTAGCTTCCTTCTGTGAGCGTTCTTTAGAACTTAGAGAAGGTCGTTTCATAGCTCAGCACGGTACTGATGTTGATATTGGTGATTTATCTGATTCAAGAAAATTAATCATCGATG
>CAXDMJ010000087.1:0-1505 GCA_963990035.1 uncultured Candidatus Poseidoniales archaeon
ACTGAAAGTAAAAGAAGTGAACCATTCGAACTTACTTGAGTCTCTGAAAACTTCTGTTCCGAATGATGAATTCCTCCCCAAACAAATGAAAGTCCCATTACTAGCAACAAGTTTCCAAGAATACTACCAATTAGACTGGCTTGTACAATATTAATCATTATTTCTGCTGTTTCTGTGCCAACTCCTGCCTTGTACGCAGTCAAAAGTGCTAATACACAGATTATTATTTCCGCAGCATTACCAAAAGTTGCATTCAATAAACCACCAACAGATTCAGAGGTTCTTAGGGCAATTTCTTCAGTTGCTTTCCCCATTAGAAATGCTAGAGGCATTATTGCAATCATTGATGTGATAAAAGAAAGATTAGAATCATGCGCGATGTAATTAAAATAGGCAGTTAACGGGACTGCTATCAATAAAATATTCAGTTTACTTTCACGGGGATCAAAAGCCCTCACTATGCTTGCAGTATCAACCATTATTTGCCTGCGAGGGCTATAACGAAGTCAATGTTGCGCCTCCAATAGGGAGGATTCATCTGTTAAAGCAACCGCCGCTAACTCATGCAAGGAGGAGTTCGAATAGCACTTAGCGGTACCCCTGGCACTGGAAAAACTACAATTGCATCATTACTTGACGAACAGGGATATACTATTATGACCTTAGAATCTTTAGCCGATAAATACGATTGTTTAGGAGAAATTGATGAATTAGATAATTCAAAACCTATTGATATGGAGAAGTTGTATGATTTACTGAAAA
Source organism: uncultured Candidatus Poseidoniales archaeon (assembly GCA_963990035.1). Classification (GTDB taxonomy): domain Archaea; phylum Thermoplasmatota; class Poseidoniia; order Poseidoniales; family Thalassarchaeaceae; genus MGIIb-O2. Next base: position 763 of record CAXDMJ010000087.1, read on the forward strand.
TTGCTTGGTCGAAAAATCCTGAATCTTCGATTATAATAGATGGTCATTTGAGTCATCAGTTACCATGTGATGCAACGATTATTCTACGATGTCATCCAGATATATTACAAAAAAGATTAGAAAATAGAGATTATAGCAAAGAAAAAACTCAAGGAAATGTTGAGTGGGAATTAATTGGAGGTCCGTGGAATGATAAAGAAAACTCAAATGGTTGGTTAGAGCTAGATACTACGGATACTAATCAAAATGAGATTTTTAACCAGATTCATAACTGGATTATAGATGGTTTCAAACCAACTAGCGAATACACAGAGATTGACTGGATTGGGCAAATGGAGGAATAATATGTTTGAAAAAATGAGAGGAACATGGACCAAGGCAATACAACCACTTGTAGAAAGAATGGGAGATTTGGATCCTTCTGTACTTACTTGGACTTCATTATTTGTATCCCTAATTGGATTCTATATCTTATCTGCTGCAGAAATAAGTACAAACGGTGCTATTATGATAGTAGTAGCGGTAATTCTTGTATTAGTGGCAGGAGTATTAGACGCCTTAGATGGAGCATTAGCAAGGCATCAAGGAACAGATGGGGCATATGGTGACTTCCTAGATCATACGATTGATCGTATCGTTGATGTAGGTTTACTAGTAGCCATTGGAATGAATACTGCTTTTGTAAGTAGTTTAAGTGCAGGTTTAGCTGCAGGTCTTTTGACGCTTTTAGGGTCATATATGGG